>DASTFB010000050.1 GCA_035709005.1 Candidatus Methylomirabilota bacterium
CGGCACGGCGACGCGGCGGCGGCCATCGGCGCCATGATCGCGGCCACTGCGGACAAGATGTACAGCCTGAGCGAGGAGAACCGGTTCCTGGAGGTCACCTACGCCAACGGTGACAAGGAGGTCCTCTACTTCAAGGACTTCTCCTCCGGCGCCATGATCGAGTCGGTGGTGCGGCGGGCCAAGAAGATGGCCCTCAAGCGGCACATCGCCGGCGGAGGCAAGGGCCTCATCGCCGACGACCTGCTGGCCGCCGTGCGCGAGGAGTTCAAGGAGAACGAGGACCTGCCCAACACCACCAATCCCGACGACTGGGCCAAGATCGCCGGGAAGAAGGGCGAGCGGATCGTCTACGTCAAGCCCCTGATGAGCGAGGCCAAGGACAAGCAGCGCAGTGTCGAGCGCATCGTCAATACCGGCCAGTACCTGTAACTGAGGTGGGAGGGGCCTCCCGCCCCTCCCATTCCCCCCCGGCTCGCGCCGACCGCGACCACCGGGGGTTCGTTTTCTGTGGCACCGTAGAGTGAGGGACGAATGGCGATCCCAAAAGTGATGGGCATCGAGACCGAGTACGGGATCACGGTCAGGAATCAGCCGGACTTCAACCCGATCCTCAGCTCCCTGCTGCTGATCAACTCCTACGAGACGTACCGCTCGTCCCGGATTCGCTGGGACTACGAAGCCGAGAGTCCTCTGCGCGATGCCCGAGGATTCGAATACATGGAGGAGAAGGACGTCCCCTCCAAGGAAGAATCGCGCCTCATCAACCTGATCCTCTCCAACGGCGCCCGGTTCTACGTCGACCACGCGCATCCGGAGTACTCGAGCCCGGAGACCACCAATCCCCGGGATCTGGTCATCTGGGACCGGGCCGGCGAGCGGGTCCTGAACCTGGCTCGGCAGCGGGCCGAGGCGGTCTCCCCCCCGGAACAGCGGATCCTGATCTACAAGAACAACACCGACTACAAGGGCAATTCCTACGGGACCCACGAGAATTACCTGATGGACCGCCGGGTCCCCTTCGCCCGGATCGTCCAGCACATGATGCCGTTCTTCGTGAGCCGGCAGATCTTCACCGGGGCCGGCAAGGTCGGCGCCGAGAACAATGCCGAGCCCTGCGAGTACCAGATTTCCCAGCGGGCCGACTTCCTGGAGACCGAAGTGGGGCTGGAGACCATGCATTCCCGTCCCATCATCAACACCCGGGACGAGCCGCACGCGGACCCCGAGAAGTACCGCCGCCTGCACGTGATCGTGGGCGACGCCAACATGAGCGAGCCGGCAAACTACCTCAAGGTCGGCACCATGGCCATCGTGCTGAGCATGGTGGAGGACGACTTCATCGACCGCGACCTGTCCATCGACGGCCCGGTGGCCGCGTATCGGCAGGTCTCGCGGGACCTGGCCTGCCGGGAGGCGATCCGCCTCAAGGATGGCCGCGCCATCACCGCCATCGAGCTCCAGCGAGAGTTTCTCGAGATGGCGCACCGCTATTACCGCGAGCACGAACCGGAGCCCTGGGTGCGCGACGTGCTGGTCCGGTGGGAGCACACGTTGGACCGGCTGGCCACGGATCCTACCGCGCTGGGGCGCGAGCTGGATTGGGTCATCAAGCGTCAGCTCATCGAGAACTACACGGCCCGTCACCACCTCGACTGGTCGGACTCTCGGGTCCAGATGCTGGATCTCCAGTACCATGACATCCGTCCCGGCAAGGGTCTCTACTACAAGCTGGAAGAGGGTGACGCGGTCGACCGCATCGTCACCGACGACGAGATCTCCAAGGCCATCTACGACCCGCCCAAGGACACCCGGGCGTACTTCCGCGGGATGTGTCTGCAGCGCTACGCGGAGGAGATCGTGTCGGCGAGCTGGGACTCGGTCATCTTCGACCTCAAGGAAGGGCCCCTGAAGAAGATCTTCATGCTGGAGCCGCTGCGCGGCACCGAAGCCCACGTCCGCCAGCTGCTCACCGAATCGCCCACTGCCGGCGACCTGCTACGCAACATCTCCCGTCCCAGCTCAGGAGTATGACAATCGAAGGGGGCCTCGACGGCCCCCTCCGAGCCTCCCCCAGGGAACGACTGCGCCGGCGGAGCCGGCGCTCGAACCAAGCCGGACGTCGAACGGCCGGGCTGCGCTGGACACCGCCGATTACAGGTAAAATAGGACTGACATGAGCGAGCAGCGTTGGTTCCGGGCGTTCAACGACTACGCGGGGTCCAGCTTCGTCGACCTGCTTCGCCACGCCTCGCCCCACATGCTGGGGAGTCAGGGCCCGGCCGCGGAGCGAGGGGCGCAGGCGTCCTTGGATACCGCGGTGCCCCACGGCACGACCGTCCTGGCCCTGCGGTACCGGGACGGGGTCGTCATGTCCGGCGATCGTCAGGCGACGTCGGGATTCCAGGTGGCCAGCCGCCGCATCGACAAAATCTTCAAGTGCGACGAGTACTCGGGCATCGGCATCGCCGGCGCGGCCGGCCCGGCCATGGAGATGGCCAAGCTGTTCCAAACCGAGCTCGAGCACTACGAGAAGGTGGAGGGCGACAACCTCTCTCTGGAGGGCAAGGCCAACAAGCTGGGCCAGATGATCCGGATGAACCTCCCGGCCGCCCTGCAGGGGCTGGCCGTCGTTCCCATCTTCGCCGGGTTCGACGAGAAGAACGGTTCGGGGCGCCTGTTCAAGTACGACATCACCGGAGGACGCTACGAGGAGACGAACTACGACGCCCAGGGCTCGGGCGCCAAGGATGCCCGCGACTCGCTGAAGAAGCTCTGGCGCAGGGACATGGATCGCGAGGAGGCCCTGCGCGTGGCCCTGGAGGCTCTCCTGGACGCGGCCGACGACGACGTGGGCACGGGGGGCCCCGATCTCATCCGCGGCATCTTCCCGACCGTGAAAGCCATCACCCGTTCGGGCTTCGCCGAGGTGAGTGACGCGGAAGTGCGCCGCCTCTGCGAAAGCATCCTGAAGGACCGGGCCAAAGCCGAGCAGGAGAGCTGAGCATGCCGCTGCCGTACTACGTCAGTCCCGAGCAGATGATGAAGGACAAGGCGGAGTACGCCCGCAAGGGCATCGCCCGTGGGCGCTCCATCGTGGCCCTGGAGTATCGCGAGGGCATCCTGCTGGTGGCCGAGAATCCGTCGAGCTTGTTGCACAAGATCTCGGAGATCTACGACCGCATCGCCTTCGCCGGGGTCGGCAAGTACAACGAGTTCGAGAACCTCCGCATCGCGGGAATCCGCCACGCCGATCTCAAGGGCTACTCCTACAGTCGCGGCGACGTCACCGCCAAGGCCCTGGCCAACGCGTATTCCCAGGCCCTGGGTAACATCTTCACCCAGGACATCAAGCCCTTCGAGGTGGAGGTGCTGGTGGCCGAGGTGGGCGACGACAACGGGGCGCGCAACGAGATCTACCACATCCTCTACGACGGCACCATCGAAGACGAGCGCAACTACGCGGCCATGGGCGGGCAAGCCGACGAGATCCGCCGCTTCCTCAAGGAAAACTACAAGGATGGCCAGGACCTCGGCGAAGCCTTGAAGCTCGGCGTGCGGGCCCTCAACGTGACCCAGAACAAGACACTGAGCGAGCGCGATCTGGAGATCGCCGTGCTCGATCGGACCAAGACGCGGCGGAAGTTCCGGCGCATCCCTCCCGAGGCGGTCGCGCAGCTCTTGGGCACGGTGCGCTAGACCGTGTTACGCTGAGGGCACCAGGTCATGAAGCGGCGGATCTTCGGCCTCGAGAACGAGTACGGTCTCACCTGCACGCTGAACGGTCAGCGCCGCCTCAGCCCGGACAACGTCGCCCGCTATCTCTTCGAGAAGGTCATCCCCGGCGCCCGCAATGCCAATGTCTTTCTCGAGAACGGGGCCCGTCTGTATCTCGACACCGGCTTCCATCCCGAGTACGCCACGCCCGAGTGCGACGACGTGGCCGAGCTGGTGATCCACGACAAGGCCGGGGAGCGGATCGTCGAGGACCTGCTCCATCAGGCGGAAAAGCGCCTGCGCGAGGATGGGATCTCCGGCAATATTTTGTTATTCAAGAACAATACGGACTCGGCCGGGAACTCGTACGGGTGCCACGAGAACTACCTGGTCAGCCGGGACGTCTCGTTCCAGCGGCTGGCCGAGGCCTTGATCCCCTTCTTCGTGACCCGACAGATCTTCGCGGGAGCCGGCAAGGTGCTGCAAACCCCCCGGGGCTTCCACTACTGCCTGTCCCAGCGGGCCCAGCACATCTGCCAGGAGATCTCCGGCGCCACCACTTCCTCGCGCTCCATCATCAACACGCGCGACGAGCCGCATGCCGACGCCGAGCGCTACCGCCGGCTGCACGTCATCGTCGGTGACTCCAACATGTCGGAAGTCGCCACGTACCTCAAAGTAGGGACGACCGCCCTCGTCCTCGACATGATCGAAGACGGCTTCTTCGACCGGGATTACTCCCTGCAGTCGCCGGTCCAGGCCATCCGGGACATCTCTCACGACCCGACCCTGAAGGAGACCGTCAAGCTGAAGGACGGGCGCTCCATCTCAGCGCTGCAGCTGCAGCTGGAGTACCTGGAGTACGCCACCCGCTACGTCGCCTCCATCGATGCCGACGACGTGTCCAAAGACGTGCTGGCCCGGTGGACGGACGTGCTGGCGAAGCTGGAGACCGATCCCGTGCAGCTCGACCGAGAGCTGGACTGGGTCATCAAGCGCCAGTGGATCGAGAGCTACATGAGCCGGCACCGGCTGTCCTGGCGTGACCCCAAGATCTCCCTGATGGATCTGCAGTACCACGACATCCGCCCGGATCGGGGGGTCTACTACAAGCTGGCGGGCCGGGACATGGTGGACCGGATCACCGACGACGAGACGATCGAACAGGCCAAGCACATGCCGCCCCAGACCACGCGGGCCCGTCTCCGGGGTGAGTTCATCCGGCAGGCGAACCTCAAGGGCAAGGACTACCGGGTGGACTGGGTCTACCTCAAGCTCAACGACCCGGAGCGCGAGACCATCCTCTGCAAGGACCCGTTCCAGTCGCACGACGAGCGGGTCGCCCGCCTGATCCGCTCCTTCTAGGGGTTGGGGGGGACTGCGGGGCCATTCCCGGCCCCCACCTGTCGGGAGATCACCCGCCTGAGCACCTCGCGGTCCACGGGCTTCAGCAGGTGGGCGTCACACCCTGCCGCCAGCGCCCGCAACTGATCCTCGTGCCGTCCGTACCCGGTGAGGGCAACCAGCAGCACGTCCGACCCCAGCGCTTGCCGCAGGCGCTCGGCCACCTCGTAGCCGTCCATCCCCGGCAACCCGATGTCGAGGAGCACGACCTGGGGCCGCCGGGCCAGGGCCACCGCGATGGCGCGATCACCGTCGTCCGCCACGTCGACCTCGTGGCCGTCGAACTCCAGCATGATCTTCAGGGTCTGCAGCGCATCGGGATCGTCCTCGACGACCAGGATGTGCCGAGGCGCCACGCCCGGTGTCGGCGCTTCGCTCTCGATCGACTCCTCGGCCCCACCCAGGGGCAACCGGACCGTGAACCGCGCGCCTCGCTCGGCCCCGCCGCTCTCGGCTTCCACCGTTCCGCCGTGTAGCTCGACGAGGCGCCGTACCAGGGCCAGGCCGATGCCCAGGCCCCCCTCGCGGACCAGGCCTCCCGCGGACCCGCCCGGCGCGCAGGGATCGAAGACTCGTGGCAGCACGTCGGGGGCGATGCCCTCGCCGCCGTCCTGGACCCGGATGACGGCGCGGTCGATTTCCTGGCCCGCGGTGACCGTGATCTCGCCATCCTCGGGACTGTACTTCGACGCGTTGCCCAGCAGATTCGTCACCACCTGGATCAGGCGGGTGGCGTCCGCCCACAAGACGATCTCTTCCTCCGGGAGGCTGGTCCGGACGACCTGGTGGCGAGCCTCGGCGACGGGCCGGATGACGTCGAGGGCATCCGTCACGATGCGAGCCAGGGAAACGCGGCTCCGGCGCAGCTCCATCATGCCCCGCCCGATGCGGGCCAGATCCAGGAGATCGTCGAGGATTCGGGCCTGGTGCTTCACCTGCCGCTCGAGGACTTGTCGGGCGCCGCGGAGCTCGGCATGAGCGCCCTCGTGGCGTTGCACGATGGCCATCGCGCTCAGAATGGGCGCCAGGGGCGCGCGCAGCTCGTGGGCGAGTACGGACAGGAACTCGTCCTTGCGGCGGTCGGCGGTCTGTCGCTCGCGATACAGTCGCGCGTTGTCGAGGGCCGCGGCGGCCCGGGCGGCGAACTCCTGGGCGAGGTCCAGGTCCGAGCCCCGGTACCGCCGCTCCGGCCGCAGCGACACCAGGGAGAGCGCGCCCAGGGTCCGGTTCCGAGCGATCAGCGGCACGATCATGGCCGACTTGGGCCCGAGCTCGCGGAGCACCCGTAGATGCTGGGCATCGGACGCCGCCGCGGCCAGCATGGCCTCGGTCATGTCCGTCACCAGATGGGGGCGCCCCGTGTGCACGACGTCGACGACGACTCGCGGCGCGGGGCCGGGCGAGTACCGCTGCAGCGCCGAGGCCAGGCCCTCCCTCAGCCCGTTGGCGACGGCGACCACCGCCCGGCGCAGGGAATCGTCGTCCTGCACCATGTCGAGGACGCAGACGTCGCCGAGCTCGGGCACGGCGAGCCGGGCGATCTCGGCCAGCGTATCGTCGTAATCCAGCGACGCGGTCAGGCCCTTACTGACCTGAGCCAGGAACGCGGACTGCCACCGCCCCGTCTCGGCGCCCGCCCGGGCAGTGCGCTCGGTTTCGTAAAGGCGGGCGTTCTCCATGGCGATGGCGAGCTGGTTGGCGACGAGTTTGAACAGGTGCTCCTCTTCGAGCGTGGCCCCGGCGCCCTCCAGCCAGCGGGCGGTGACGAAGCCGAGGGGCCGGCTCCGCACGACCAGGGGCACCTTGAGCTCCAGATCCGTTCCGGCGCCACCGGCCGGAGCCGGTCCAGGGCGGCCCGGCCCCTCACCCCCGGCAGCCAGGCGAAGCCCGGGCGGGTGGCTCAGCTCGACGATGAGGTCGGTGGCGTGAAGCGCGCGGGCCAGGCGAGGCAGCAGCCGCTCCAGAATGGCGGCCGGCCCCAGCTCGGACGTGAGGTCCTGGAGCGCCTCGTGGATGTCCTCCAGGCGCTGGGCGCGGACCGCCGCCTCGAGGCTGAGCCGGCCCAAGTCGTCGAGCTGGCGCAGGAGCCGGCACACCAGGCGCTGGTTGAGGTCGCGCAGGTAGAGCCCCTCGTGGCTGGCCGGGGCTCGTTCGCGCTTGCCTCGGAGGAATTCCACGATCTGGCCGGGGAAGGCGTCGACGTCGATCGGCTTGGCGATGTAGCCGTCGCAGCCCGCGACCAGGGTCCGCTCGCGATCTCCCGCCGCGGCGTAGGCGGTGACGGCCACGACCGGCACTTCGGAGAGCTTGGGGAAGGTCCGGAAGGCGCCCGCGAGGACGTAGCCGTCGACATCGGGCAGATTCACATCCAGGAGGATCAGCGCGGGCCGCTCGCGCAGCGCGATCTCGATCCCGCTCAGGCCTTCCTCGGCATCCAGCACCGCGTACCCGGCGCGCTCGAGGACGCTTCTCACCAGGAGCCGGCTGCCCGGGTCGTCCTCTATGTAAAGGATGCGAGCCGCGTCGCCCTGCCCACGTGGTGCCATGGCCGTCCTTGCATGCCTGCCCGAAGTGGGACTGGGCCAGGCCGAGGGCCGCACTCTACCGGGGCCCAGGTAGCTGGTCAAGGGCCACCCAGGCACCGCCGGGCCGGCGCCAGGCGAGGGCGCTGCCGAAAGTTTGACTCTCCTGCTGACCGGGTGGTAAGTCCAAGAAGTACGCATGTCACCGGCCAGACGACCCACCTACCCCTCGTGTGCGAAGGAGGCGCCCTGATGGCCATCTTCGGCGGCAAGGTCAGCAAGCCACCCGTGAAATCTGCCGACCTGAGCGCGTACATCGACGAGGGGTCGGAGATCGAAGGTAAGTACAGCTTCAGCGGCACCCTGATGCTCAACGGCAAGTTCAGCGGCGAGATCCAGACCCAGGACACCCTGATCATCGGCGAGAAGGGCGTCGTGAACGCCATCGTCCGCGCCGGCACCGTCATCATCAGCGGCGAGGTCGTCGGCAACGTCAACGCCACCGAGCGCGTGGAGCTGCGCGGCACCGCTCGCGTGTTCGGTGACGTCGAGGCGCCGGTGGTGATCGTCGAGGAGGGCGTCCTCTTCGAAGGGCACTGCCGAATGAACAAGGGCCGCCTGGACTCCCCCGCCCCGCGCGACGCCGCGCTCATCCCCCTGGCGCCGTAGTCTCTGTTTGGCTGCCCGGTCCTCAACGGGCCAGCGCCACACAGACCACACCGCCCAGGATCACCGCGGCGCCAGCCAGACGCGCCACGAGCTGTCCCTCCCGGAACCACAGGGTCCCGATCAGCGCCGAGAGCACGATGGAGGTCTCGCGCGCGGCCACCACGTAGGCCGTCTTCGACAGGCGGAAGGCGAAGAGGACGAGCAGATAGGCGGCGAGCGTCATCACCGACGCTGCGACGATGCTCCGCCAGTTCGTGCGCCACTCCCGCCGCAACGCCGCCCACATGGGCAGCACGACCGGGAGCAGCGCGAGGCTCATGCCGACGAACATCAAGGTGATATAGGGCACCGGATGCATGTGATGGACACCCGCCTTGTCCACCAGGGAGTAGGCCGCAGTCGTGAGCCCCGTCGCCACCGCCCACCACGTGCCGGCCCCGAGAGGCGGCCAGCCGGACCGCGTGAGCCAGGCGGGGCCCAGGTGGAGCGCCACGATCCCCAGCACCACGAGGGCGACGCCCGCCACGCCTAGCGGCGACGGCCACTCGTCGAAGACCACCAGGGCGATGCCGGGCACCAGGGCCACCCCCAGGCCGCGGGCGATCGGATACACGACGGACAGCTCGCCCGACTGGTACGCGCGCCCCAGGGCGTAGAAGTAGAGCGCGTGCAGGACGATGGTGGCGGCGACGAACGGCAAGGCCGCGGCGGACAGGCCCCCAGTGGCCAGGATGCCGAGCGCCACCGGCGCGCCGAGCACGCTCGCCAGCGTCACCGCCAGCCACAGAAAGCAGAGATGATGATGGGCTCGTTTGGTCAGCGCGTTCCACGTCGAGTGCAGGACGGCGGCAGCCAGGACGAGAACGAGGGCTGTGGTCGGCATCCGGGTCGCTCAGTCGAGCGGACCCAACGCTTCCTCCACAGCCGCCAGCACGACGCCCTCCTCCACCAGGCCAATGGCGGCCTCGAGGTCGGCCTTGAGATAACGGTCCTCGTCCAGCGGCGCGATACGCCGCCGAACAGCGTCGCGGGCGGCCGCGCTTCCCCGCCCCGGGCTCAAGGGCGCGCGCAGATCCAGCGCCTGGGTGGCCAGGAGCAGCTCGATGGCCAGGACCTGACGCACCGCCCGGACGGCCGCGCGGGCCTTCAACGCCGCGCCGGCGGCCATGGCGTTGTAGTCCTCCTGATACCCGGAAGCCGGGATGGAGTCCACGCTGGCGGGCTGGGCGAGTCGCTTGCACTCCGAGGTCAAGGCGGCGGCCACGTACTGGGCGATCATGTACCCGGAGTGCACGCCGCCGTGAGGCGACAGGAAGGGGGGCAACCCTTCGTTGGTGAGCGGGTTCACCAGGCGGTCGATGCGCCGCTCGCTGATGCCGGCGAGCTGGGCCAGGCCGATGGCCAGCGTGTCGAGCGCCAGGCCCAGCGGCTCGCCGTGGAAGTTTCCCCCGGTCAACACCACGCCGTCGTCGGCGAATACCAGGGGGTTGTCGGTGACGCTGCCCAGCTCGCAGGTGATGATGGCCCGCGCCGAGGCGGTCGCCTCCCGGGCGGAGCCGTGGACCTGGGGCATGCAGCGCAGGCTGTAGGCGTCCTGCACGCGGGTGCAATCGCGATGCGACGCGATGATGGCGCTCTCCGCGGTGAGCCGTCGCAGATTCTCGGCCGAGGCCAGCTGGCCGGGGTGCGGGCGCAGCGCATGGATGCGCACGTCGAAGGCGGCGTTGCTACCCATCAGCGCCTCCAGCGACATGGCGCCGGCGATGTCGGCGACCTGCTCGAGTCGCGTAGCATCGAGCACGGCCAGCGCCCCCAGGCCGGCCATGAGATGGGTCCCGTTGAGCAGGGCCAGCCCTTCCTTGGCCTCCAGCTGCAGCGGCGCGAGCCCGGCCCCGGCCAGCGCCTCCGGCGCCGACACGCGGCGGCCGTCGACCCAGGCCTCGCCCTCGCCGATGAGGCAGGCGGCGATGTGGGCCAGCGGCGCCAGGTCGCCCGACGAGCCCAGCGAGCCGAGCTCGGGCACCACCGGATGCACGCGCCGGTTCAGGCAGGCGAGGAGGGCGTCGACGATCTCGGGGCGGACGCCGGACGCGCCGCGGGCCAGTGAGGCCGCCAGCAGAACCATCACGGCGCGTACCTCGTCCTGGGCCAGCGGGGCGCCCACGCCGCCGGCATGGCTCAGGACCAGATTGCGCTGCAGGCGCACCCGTTCCGAGGCCGGAATGAGCGTGTCCTTGAGCTTGCCCACCCCGGTCGTGATGCCGTAGATGGGGGCGCCCTCCCGCACCAGGCGATCGATGAAGGCTCGACCGGCCGTGACGAACCGGCGGGCGCCGGCGGACAGCTCCACCGGGGCGCCGTGCCGGGCGGCCCGCTCGACCATCTCCAGGGTCAGCGGGCTGCCGTCGAGGATGACCGCGCTCACCGCCGCCATCCCCGCGTGAGCCGCCGCACCCGGTCGAGCAACTCCGGCATATCGACCGTGGTCAGGCGGCCCTGCTCCACCACCCGCCGTCCGTGCACCCACACGTCGGTCACGGCCTGGGCTGACATCGCGTACACGATGCTGGCCACGAGATCGTTCGGGGGGTGCAGGGAGGGGTGGTCCAGATCGACCGCGACGAGATCGGCCAGATACCCGGGCGCGATGAGGCCGGTGGTCAGGCCCAGGATCTCGGCTGCCGAGCGCGTCCCCAGACGCAGGGCCGTGGCAGCGTCCAGGGCGCCGCCGTCGAGCAGGCGCACCCGCTGGAGCAGCGAGGCCATGCGCATCTCCTCGAACACCGACAGCCGGTTGTTGGTGCAGCCGCCGTCGGTGCCGAGCCCGGCCCGGACGCCTGCCTCGAGCATCTCGGGCAGACGCGTGATCCCGTCGCCCAGGAACATGTTGGACGACGGGCAGTAGGCGAGCGCCGCCCCGCGGGCGCCCATCAACACGATCTCCTCGTCGTCCAGCCACACGCAGTGGACCCCGATCGTGCGCGGGCCCAGCACGCCGAGCTTGTCGAGGTACCGGACCGGCGTCGCCCCGTGCTCCGCGAGCGTCCGCTCCCCTTCGTAGCGCCCTTCGGCGACGTGGATGTGGAACGGGCACCTCTCGGCCTCGGCGATCTCCCATCCGGCCCGGATCATCGCCGCCGACGCGCCGTGCGGGCTGTGCGGGGCCGGCTGAACCGCCACCGTAGGATCGTTGCGGTGCGCCGCGATCAGCTCCCGCGTCCGGCGGGCGGCGTCCGGCACGCCCTCGCGATAGCGTGAGGGCGCGCCCTCCCAGTCGTAGAGCCCCCGGGCCAGGACGAGGCGGATGCCCACCCGGCGCGCGGCCTCGATGACCGCCTCGGCGGTGTCGTTGCCGGCATCGACGAGATAGAAGAAGTCCACGCACGTCGTCGCGCCGTGTCGCAGCATCTCGGCGAAGGCGAAGGCGGCGCCCAGCGCGATGCCGCCGCGGTCCAGGCGCTGAGAGAACGGATACAGGACCTGGTCGCGCCAGGCCATGAAGTCCAGGTCGTCGCCCAGCCCGCGCAGGAGCGACTGGAACGTGTGGCAGTGGGTGTTGACCGTGCCCGGCAGCAGGGCGCGGCCCGCCAGCGCCACGTCGCCCGGGCGGGGCGGTTCGGCGGCCTCCACGGCCACGATGCGCCCGTCGGCGATGGCCACCGCCCGGCCCCGTTCCCAGCCCGTCTCGGCGAGAACGAGATCGGGCACCAGCCGTGTCGGAGCGGGGTTCATTGGAGCGGGGGCCGCGAGCCCGGCTCGCACCGAGGGTGGGCTGCTCCAGGTGCGGCGTGGCTGCGTGCGGTCATCGCTCGTAGACGAGTACGCCGCGCTTGAGGACGCGGGCGACGTGGTTGACACCGTAGAAGTACGAGAGCCACCGCCAGTTGGGAACGTCGCAGAGAACGACGTCGCACTGCTTGCCGGGCGCGAGGCTGCCGATCTCGCTCTCCAGGCCCATGGCCCAGGCGCCGTGGAGCGTCACGCCGAGAAGCGCCTCCTCGGGCGTCATCTTCATCTGGCTCACCGCCATGGTCATCACCAGTTGTAAGTTGCAGCCCATCGACGAGCCGGGGTTGAAGTCCGAGGCGAGGGCAACCCGGACGCCGGTCTCGAGGAAGCTCCGGGCCGGCGCATAGGGCAGACCGAGAAAGAACGCAGTGCCGGGCAGGAGCGTGGCGGTGACGCCGGCCTCCTTCATCCGCGCGACGTCCTCGACCCGGGCCCTGAGGAGGTGATCGGCCGACAGGGCGTGGACCTCGGCGGCCAGGGCGGCGCCGCCCAGGGCGACGAACTCGTCGGCGTGGAACTTGGCCCGGAGCCCGTGGCGGGCGCCCGCCTCCAGGATGCGGCGGGCCTGGGCGATCGAGAAGACCCCCTCCTCGCAGAAGACGTCGACGTAGCGCGCCAGCCAGCCCTCGGTCACGGCCGGCAACATCTCGCTCACGATCAGGTCGACGTAGGCATCGGTCCGGCCGTGGTAAGGCGGGGGCACTTCGTGGGCGCCGCAGAACGTGGCGTGGACGTCCACCGGTTGCCGCGCGCCCAGGCGACGGGCCGCCTCCAGCATCTTGAGCTCATCGGCCGTGGTGAGCCCGTAGCCGGACTTGATCTCGATCGTCGTGGTGCCGTGCGCGAGCGCCGTCGAGAGCCGCGGCAAGGCCAGGCCCACCAGCTGATCGACGTCGGCGGCCCGGGTCGCCGCGACGGTGGACAGGATGCCGCCGCCGGCCGCGGCGATCTCCTGATAGGAGGCGCCGCGCGCCCGCAGCGCGTACTCGTGCTCGCGCGAGCCGGCGAAGACGAGGTGGGTGTGCGAATCGACGAACCCGGGCAGGGCCACGCCTCCGCGAGCATCGATGCGGTCCGGGCCGGGCTCGCCGCGACCGCTCAGCCGTCCGGCGAGCTCGGCGTCCCGGCCCACCCACACCACGCGGCCATGGGCCGCGGCCAGCGCCGCCCCGGTGATCACGCCCAGCGTCCCGTCGCCCAGCGCAGGCTCGCACGTCACCAGCTCGCCGATGTTGGTGACGACGAGGTCGGCCTCGCTCAGGCTCACGTGGTGATCCCCGGAAGGTCCAGGCCGTGGCGCCGCGCGGCGGCCAGCGCCTCCGGATAGCCGGCATCGGCGTGACGCATGATCCCGGTGCCGGGATCGGTCGTCAGCACCCGCTCCAGCCGCCGCGCCGCCGCCCCGGTGCCGTCGGCGACGACGACCATGCCGGCGTGGAGCGAGTAGCCGATACCGACGCCACCGCCGTGATGCACGCTGACCCACGTCGCGCCCGCCGCGGTGTTCAGCAAGGCGTTGAGGATCGGCCAGTCGGCGATCGCGTCGGAACCGTCGCGCATCGACTCCGTCTCGCGGTTGGGCGAGGCCACCGAGCCGGAGTCGAGGTGGTCACGACCGATCACGATGGGCGCCCTGACCGTCCCCGCGGCGACCAGATCGTTGAAGATGCGTCCGGCCGTGACCCGCTCGCCGTAGCCGAGCCAGCAGATTCGCGCCGGCAACCCCTGGAAGGGCACGCGCTCGCGGGCCAACCGCAGCCAGCGGACCAGGGGCTCCTTGTCGCTGAAGGCGTCCATCAGCGCCTGGTCGGTGGCGTCGATGTCGCGGGGATCGCCCGACAGCGCCACCCAGCGAAACGGTCCCTGCCCTTCGCAGAACAGGGGGCGGATGAAGGCGGGCACGAACCCGGGATAGGCGAAGTCGGTGACGCCGGCGTGCTGCGCCTCCTGACGGATGTTGTTACCGTAGTCGAACAGGATGGCGCCCAGGCGCTGGAGCTCGAGCATCGCCCGCATGTGCGCGGCGAGCGACTCGTACGCCCGCTTCAGATAGGCGTTCGGGTCGCTCCGCCGCAACGCGGCGGCGGCCGCCACGGACAGTCCGGCCGGAACATAGCCGTTGAGCATGTCGTGGGCCGCAGTCTGGTCGGTGACGACGTCGAAGCGGACGCCGCGCCGGGCCAGCTCGGGATGGGTCTGGGCGGCGTTGCCGTGCAGCGCGATGGAGAGCGGCTGCCGGGACTGCCGGGCGTCCTCTGCCCACTGCAGGGCGTCGTCGACGGAGCCGGTAGCCCGATCGACGTAGCCCAGGCGCAGCCGGCGCTGGACTCGTTCCTCGTCGACCTCCACGATGATGGCCACGCCGCCGTTCATCGTGATGGCCAGGGGCTGGGCGCCACCCATGCCGCCCAGGCCCGCGCTGAGGATGAGGCGGCCGGCCAGCGAGCCGCCGAAGTGTCGCCGCGCGCAGGCGCCGAAGGTCTCGTAGGTGCCCTGCAGGATGCCCTGGGTCCCGATGTAGATCCAGGAGCCGGCGGTCATCTGGCCGTACATCGTGAGGCCCCGGGCCTCGTAGTCGCGGAAGTGCGCCCAGTCGGCCCAGGCCGGCACGAGCAGCGCGTTGGCGATCAGCACCCGGGGCGCGTCGGGGTGCGTGGCGAAGACGCCGACGGGCTTGCCCGACTGCACGAGCAGCGTCTCATCGTCGCGCAGGCGTTGCAGCGTGGCCACGATCCGGTGGTACGAGGGCCAGTCGCGGGCGGCGCGCCCCGAGCCGCCATACACCACCAGATCTTCCCAGCGCTCGGCCACGTCCGGATCGAGGTTGTTCATGAGCATCCGCAGCGCGGCCTCTTGTGGCCACCCCTGGCAGGAGAGAGTGCTGCCGCGGGGCGCGCGGATCGGGCGGGCCGGACGCCCCGCGCCGGTCGCGTCGCCGTTCATGACCGGACGCTCAGACCGCCATGATGTGGTACCCGCCGTCGACGAAGATCACCTCGCCGGTGATCCCCGAGGACAGTCGGGACGCCAGGAAGAGCGCGGTGTCTCCCACCTCGCGCAGCTCCACGTTGCGCCGGAGCGGCGCCTTCTCGGCGTGATGCTGCAGGATGCTCGTGAACCCCTTGATGCCCCGAGCGGCCAGCGTGTTCACGGGCCCCGCCGAGATGGCGTTGACCCGGATGCCCCGAGGTCCGAGGTCGGCGGCCAGGTAGCGCACCGAGGCTTCCAGCGCGGCCTTGGCCACGCCCATCACGTTGTAGTTCCCGGCCACCTTTTCCGAGCCGTAGTACGTCATGGCGATCACCGACGCCTGACCCGACTTCTCCAGCAGGGGCCGCGCCGCCCGCGCCAGGGCCACCAGCGAGTAGGCGGAGATGTCGTGGGCCAGCTTGAACCCGTCGCGCGAGGTGGCGACGAACTCGCCCTCCAGATCTTCCTTCTGGGCGAAGGCGACCGAATGGACG
Organism: Candidatus Methylomirabilota bacterium; assembly: GCA_035709005.1. Lineage (NCBI taxonomy): Bacteria > Methylomirabilota (SeqCode) > Candidatus Methylomirabilota bacterium. Next base: position 15,563 of record DASTFB010000050.1, read on the forward strand.
AGCGTGTCCAGCGCGCCGAACTCACGCGAGAGCGCGGTGAACACGGCGCCGATCTCGGCATCCGAGGTGACGTCGCACGGATAGAGCAGCGCCCCCGGCAAGGTGGCGGCCAGCTCCTGCACGTTCTCCCGGAGCCGCTCGCCTTGATACGTGAACGCCAGCCGCATGCCGGCGCCGGCCAGAGCCTGGGCGATGGCCCAGGCGATGGAGCGCTTGTTGGCCACGCCGACGACGAGCCCGGTCTTGCCGTCGAGGAGTTTCATGGGCGCCTCCGCCGACATGATAGCCTAGCGCCTGTCGTCGAGAATGACGATATACTCGCGCGGGTCATGACCCCGAATCATGTGAAGCAAGCGCTTCGAGCCGGCCGGCCCCAGTTCGGCACCCTCTTGAACTTCGCGGATCCCCTGGTCGCCGAGATGATGGCCGCCGTGGGCTTCGATTGGCTCCTCGTCGACACCGAGCACGGCCCCATCGACGCCGCCACGCTGGCCACCATGTTCGCCACGATCACGCGCTATCCGGTGGCACCGCTCGTCCGCGTCCCCGCCATCGCCGAGGAGCACTGCAAGCGAGTGCTCGACGCCGGCGCCTGGGGCGTGCTGGCGCCCAACGTGCGCACCCGCGCCGAAGCCGAGCTGCTGGTGGCGGCCTGCCGGTATCCGCCGGCCGGCGTGCGCAGCCTGGGGACGGGCCGGTTCTCGCTGTCGTTCAAGACCGACCCCGGCACCTATTTCGCCCGGGCCGACGACGTGCTGCTCCTCATCGCGCAGATCGAGCACATCGACGCCGTGAAGAACATCGACGAGATCCTCTCGGTGCCCGGGCTCGACGCCTGCTACGTCGGGCCCAACGATTTCTGCGCCTCGCTGGGTCTGGCGCCGTCGCTCGAGCCGCCGCATCCGGAGTTCGAGGAGGCGATGCAGGTCGTCCTCGCCGCCGCCCGGCGTCACGGGGTCGCCGCCGGCATCCACTGCGCGACCACGGAGACGGTGAACCGTCGCATCCGCGAGGGCTGGACCCTGGTCGGCATGCTCAACGACCAGCGCCTGCTCACGGGGGCCGCGCGGGCCGTCCGCGACGCGGTGAAGACCGAGCGGCCGTGACCGCGGCCGGGCGGGCCCGGCCGTGAGAATCCTGGGGGTGATCCCGGCGCGGCTCGCCTCCACGCGCCTGCCGCGCAAGGTGCTGCGCCAGATCGCCGGCCGACCGATGCTGTGGCACGTCTGGCAGCGGGCCCGGCAGGCCCGCTCGCTGGCCGAGACCGTGGTCGCGACCGATGCCGAGGAGATCATGCAGGCCTGCCGCGACCTGGGTATTCCCGGCGTCCTCACCTCGGCGGACCACCCCTCGGGCACGGACCGGGTGTGGGAAGTGGCCCAGACGCGGCCGGCCGACGTCTACGTCAACATCCAGGGGGACGAGCCGCTGGTGACGGCCGCCCACGTCGAGCGCCTCGTCGAGCCGTTCCGCATGCGCTCCGACACGCAGGTCAGCACGCTGTGCATCCGGGCCGGCCCGGACGAGGTGCCCAACCCCAACGTCACCAAGGTGGTCCGCGACCCCGAGGGCCGGGCCCTCTACTTCTCGCGCTGCCCGATTCCCTACGATCGCGAGGCCTGCGGCGTCGTCCGGTTCAAGCACATCGGCCTCTACGCGTACCGGCGGACGTCGCTGGAAGCCTTTCACCGGCTGGCCCCGTCGCCCCTGGAGCTGGCCGAGCGCCTCGAGCAGCTTCGCTTTCTCGAGCAGGGCATCCCGATCGTGGTCATGGAAACCGATGAGCCCACGATCGGCGTAGACACCGAAGAGGACCTCCGCGCGGTCGAAGCCGCTTTCGCCGCCCGCCGCTCGTGACCTCCGGCGCCTGGACCATCCTGGCCCTGATCCTGGCCGCCCAGACCGTCACCAGCATCGGCCCGCTCGGCATTCCCGCCATCGCCTCGCTGATCCGCGACGATCTGGGGCTCAGCCTGGCCCAGGCGGGGTCGTTCCTGTCCGCCTACTACCTGGGCCCGGTGGTGATGTCGCTGCCCGCGGGAACGATGGCCGATCAGTGGGGGATCGGCCGGACGCTCATCCTCGGCCAGTTCGTCATCGCGGGCGGGCTGCTCGCGGTCAGCGCGGCCGGCACCTACCCGGCGCTCATTCTGATGTTGATGGCCGCCGGCGTCGGGTACGGCATGCTGAACCCGACGTCCACGAAGGCCGTGCTGGCCTGGTTCCCGCCGGCACAGCGGGCGACGGTGGTCGGGGTCAAGCAGGTCGGCTTGCCGTTCGGCGGCGCCCTCGGCGCCGCCCTGATGCCGGCGCTCGCGCTCGCGATGGGCTGGCGGCCGGCGGTGGCGGCCTCCGCCGGGCTGGTGGCGCTGACGGCCCTCGTCTCGCTGTTCGTCTATCGTGATCCCCCGCACCTGCCCCCGCCGGCGCCCTTCTCCGCCGGCGCCCTGCGCGCCGTCCTCGTCCGAACCGATCTCTGGCTCGTGGCGATCGCCACGCTGGTCTTCGCCGGCATGCAGACGGTGTGGATGGCGTTCCTCGTCCTCTATCTCAAGGACGTGGTCGGGCTCTCGCTGCTCGCGGCCAGCCGCTACCTGGCGCTGGCCCAGATCACGGGCATGCTCGGGCGCATCGTGTTCGGTCTGCTCTCCGACCGCGCCTTCGGGGGGCGTCGGCGCGCGCCGCTCGTGCTGGCCGGGTTCGGCTCGACGGCGTGCTCGCTGGCCATCGCCTTCGCCGGTCCCGGGACCTCGCCGGTGCTGCTGACCCCTCTGGCGCTGGTCTTCGGGTTCGCGGGGATCGGCTGGAACGGCGTGCACCACACGCTCATGGCCGAGCTGGCGGGCTCGCGCGGGGCCGGTACCGCGATCGGCCTGAGCCTGGCCGTCTCGTCGATCGGGGTGACGGTCGCCCCGCCGCTGTTCGGCTGGTGCGTGGAGCGCGCCGGCGGCTATACCGGCCCCTGGATCGGGCTAGCCCTGACGATGGTCGGCGCGGTCGGACTGCTGGGCCTCGTTCGGGAGCGTCCCCGCCTCTCGTAGCTCGACCGTGCGGATGGGGAACGGGATCTCGATCCCTTCCGCCCGGAAGCGGCGCAGGATGCGCTTGCGCAGCTCGTGCTGAGCCAGATACTGGTCCACGAACGTCTGCACCTGGCAGATCAACGTGAACTCCAGGGCGGACTCGCCGAAGCCGGGGATGAACCTGACGAAGGGCGGCGGCTCGGCGAGAAGCCCGGGCACCTCCCCCGCCGCCCGGATCGTTTCCTCCACCAAAAGGCGTTCGACCCGATCGGGATCGCTACGGTAGCTCACCCCCACCTGGATCAGGAGCGACATGCGGGGCTCGGGCAGGTCGTAGTTGGTGATGACCGATTCCGCCACCCGCTTGTTCGGCACGACCACGATGTTGTTGGGCAGCATCCGAACCCGGGTCGAGCGCCACCCCACGTCGACAACGTAGCCCTCGACGTCGGCGATCTTGACGTAGTCGCCGACGCGGATCGGCCGGTCGGCCAGCAGGTGCATGCCGGCGAAGAGGTTCGACAGCGTGTCCTGCAGCGCCAGGGCCACGGCCAGGCCGCCCACCCCGAGCGCCGCCAGAATGGGGGTGATCTCGATGCCGAGCTCGCCCAGGAGGATGAGCGCGCCGATGGCGAACACAGTGGCGCGAGCAGCTGTCCGGGCGAGGCCGGTTGCGGCGACGCCTAGCGCCTTGCCCTCGCCGGCCCGCCCGACCAGCGTCCCCACGATGCCGGCGACGGTGATCGTCAGGGAGATGACGACGCTGATTTCGAGGATCAGGGCGAGCTGCTCGCCGAGCCGGCGCGACAGCTGCTCGAGCTGGCTGGTCACCTCGATGGCGACCCAGAGGCCGAGGACCACGCACCACACCAGGGAGGGAACGCGGACGGCGTCGGCGACGGCGGCCACCGCGCCGTTCGGCCGCGCCCAGCGCCGGGCCAGCGCCAGCAGCGTCCCGCGCGCAGCGAGCCCGGCCAGCGTAGCGACGATGAAGGCGACGCTCGGCCAGAACAGGCGCCACATGCTGGTCATGCTATCGTAGGTGCCGTTATGGGACCGCGAGGTTCGTCGTACGGCTGGGTCGTGGTCGGCGCCGCATCCCTGATCACGTGTGTCGGGATGGGCGCGCTGTTCTCACTCGGCATCTTCCTCAAGCCGATCGAAGAAACCATGGGCTGGAGCCGCACGGGCATCTCGGTGATCGCCCTCCTCAATTGGATCTTCATGGGGGTCGGATCCTTCCTGTGGGGCACCCTCTCCGACCGCTACGGCGGTCGAATCGTCGCGTTCGCCGGCGGCGGCCTGCTGGGGCTCGGGCTCGTGCTGTCGAGCGAGGTGACCGCGCTGTGGCAGCTGCAGGTGACGTTCGGGGTGATGGTCGGCCTCGCCGTGGGCGCATTCTACGCGCCGCTCACCGCCACGGCGACCCGCTGGTTCACGGCGAACCGCGGCCTGGCGGTGGCCCTCGTCTCGGCGGGGATCGGCCTGGGGGTACTGATCATCTCCCCGCTCGCTCGCTGGATCACCAGCATCGCCGACTGGCGCATCGCCATGCTCGTGCTCGGCGATCTGGCCTGGCTGACCATCATCCCGGCCTCCCTGCTCATCCGCGATGCTCCCGCGGCCTGGCGCCGGGGGGCCCCGGACGGAGCGCGGACCCCGGCGGAGCGTCAGTTCTCCCCGTCCGAGGTCGTGCGGGCGCCGCAGTTCTGGGTCATCGCTCTCACGCACTTCGCCTGCTGCGCCGCGCACTCCGGGCCCATCTTCCACATGGTCACGCACGCCATCGATCAGGGCGTGACGGCCATGACCGCGGCGACGGTGCTCAGCGCGTCGGGCCTGGCCTCGGTCGCGGGCCGCATAGGCACGGGAATGCTGGCCGACCGCTTCGGCGCCAAGCGCACGCTGGTGGCCGGTCTCAGCCTGCAAGCCGTGATCGTCTACTTCTACCTCTTCGCCCGCGACGTCGGCACGTTCTACGGCCTGGCCCTCGTCTTCGGGGTGGCCTACGGCGGCGTCATGCCGCTGTACGCGCTGCTCACGCGCGAGTACTTCGGCGAGAAGGTGATGGGTATGGCGTACGGCGGCGTGTTCCTCATCTCCACGCTGGGCATGGGGCTCGGGTCCTTCGCCGGTGGCTGGGTCTTCGACCTGTTCGGCAGCTACGCCTGGCTGTTCATCAGCTCGACCGTGATAGGCGCCGCGGCGGGGCTCCTGGCCCTGACGTTCCGGCCGCCCCGGCCGGTCCCGGCGTTCGCTCCGGCTGGTTGAGCCCACCGCTGCCCTCCGGCTGTTACCCGATCGAGCGCCGCTCCGGTGAGATCGAGCGCCTGCGCATCCAGGCTGCGGCGATGGCCTTCGATGCCACGGTGATGCTCGATCGCATCGGCGTCCGACCCGGGTGGTGCTGCCTCGACCTCGGATGCGGCGCGGGCGGGATCCTGGACCTCCTGGCCGAGCGCGTGGGCCCTGCAGGACTGGCCCTCGGCCTGGACGCCGATCCGGTTCTCCTGGCTGCCGCGCGCCAGGGGCTCGGGGACCGCCCTGGAATGGCCCTCGTGGCCAGCGATGGCTACCGCGCCGCCTTGCGGGCAGAGTCGTTCGATCTCGTGCACGTCCGCTTCGTGGCCAGCACCGCCGGCTTCGTGGAGGACCTGCTGCGTGAAGCCCTCCGCCTGGTGCGGCCCGGGGGCGTGCTGGCCTTCCAGGAGCCCGACACGGAGACGCTCCGGTGTCATCCTCCGCACCCGGCCTGGGATCGGCTGAAGCAGGCCCTGCAGGCCGCGTTCGTCGCCGTGGGCGGCGACACGATGCTTGCCCGGCGGCTCTACGGCCTCCTGCGCCGGGCGGGGCTCGAGGACGTCCAGTACCGCCCCTTCCTGGTCGGCGTGACGAGCGGACAGCCCATGACGGACTATCTGCCGGCAACGGTCGAATCCGTGCGCGGCACGCTGCTCGGCAAGGGCCTGATCGATGCCGCCGAGCTGGAGCGCGCCCTGCGCGAGTGCCGCGCGCATCTCGCGCAGCCCGAGACGATCTTCACCACATACTTGACCGCGCAGGTCTGGGGCCGCAAGCCCAGCCCCGCGAGGTCGTCCGGCCCTTGACTGACAGCTGTCGACTGTCGTAAGTAAGGCCGGTCTTCCCCGGCGAGGCGGAACGACGACTCGAGAAGGGGATCTGCCGGGTGACCACTCACACCACACAGGGAGGTTCCACATGCGGCGACCACAGATGCTCGCCAGCGTCGCCATCGCCAGCCTTGCCATTGCCGGCTTCGTCCTCGGCCTGGCCCTGAGCTGGAGCGCCCCGGCCGAGGCCCAGCGGAAGGTGCGCTGGAAGATGGCCAGCGCATTCGGCAGCAAGCTTCCCCACCTCGGGACCTCGGCGGTCCGGTTCTCGGAGAACGTGAGGATCGCCTCCGGCGGGACGCTCGAGCTCAAGTTCTTCGAGCCGGGCGCGCTGGTCCCCGCCCTGGAGTGCTTCGACGCCGTCTCCAAGGGCGCGGTCGAATCGTGCTGGACCACCCCCGGGTACCACACCGGGAAATATCCGGCGCTGGCCTTCTTCACCACGGTGCCGTTCGGACCGCAGCTCGGCGAGTTCCTGGCCTGGAAGTGGTTCGGCGGCGGCAACAAGCTCCGGGACGAGATCTACGCCAAGCACAACCTCGTCTCCTTCGACTGCTTCGCCATCGGCCCCGAGACCTCGGGGTGGTTCCGCCGGGAGGTCAAGTCGGTCGCCGACCTGAAGGGGTTCAAGATGCGCTTCTTCGGGCTGGGCGCGCAGGTCATGCAGAAGCTCGGGGTCTCCACCCAGCTCCTGGCCGCCGCCGACATCTACCCCGCCCTGGAGCGGGGCGTGATCGAGGCCACCGAGTTCTCCATGCCGACCATCGACCTGGCACTGGGCTTCCACCAGATCGCCAAGAACAACTACTACCCCGGCTGGCATCAGCAGGTGTCGGTCAGCGAGCTGCTCATGAACAAGGCGGAGTGGGACAAGCTGTCCGAGCAGCACAAGATGATCATCAAGCTCGCGCTCAACGACAGCGTCATCCACACCTACGCCGAGACCGAGGCCAAGAACCCCGAAGTCATGATCCAGATGAAGGACAAGCACAAGGTGACCAACCGTCGCTGGTCCGACGACGACCTCAGGGCCTTCGAGAAGGCCTGGCTGCAGGTCCTCGAGGAGGAGAGCGCCAAGGACGCGCTGTTCAAGCAGGTCGCCGATCACTACCTGAACTGGCGCAAGACCTACAAGATCTGGGGCGACGCCCAGGAGCTGAAGACAACGTACATCAAGTAGTCGCCGTGCCGCCCGGTCGGCTCGCGGAGGGGCCACTGCCCTCCTCGAGCCGAC
>DASTFB010000051.1 GCA_035709005.1 Candidatus Methylomirabilota bacterium
GATGCGCGAGGGCGGTGCGGCGAGCACGATGTCTCGTCCCAGCATGTCGACGAAGGTCAGCGCGGCCGCCGACCCGGGGATGCCGAGCACCCAGATGAGGGCGAGCAGCACCGTGATAGCATCGCAGCGCGCATGCCCCGCTTCTTCGAGTCGGACGAGGCCGCCGGCCGGCCCTCGCTCGGGGTGCTGCCCTTCGTGAAGCTGCCCCTCGCCTCCGCGCCGATCGGGAGCGAGCGTGTGGAGCTCGCCAGCATGGATCTGCCGTGGGCGCTCGCGCTCGACGCCAACGCGGGGGTCGCGGCGGTGGGTCAGCGCCGGCCGGACGGCTTCGTCGTGCAGGGGCTGACGTCGGCCTCGCTGGCCCGCCGCGTCCTCGAGCGCCTCACCGTGTTCGGGGAGCTCTCTTTCGCCTCGCGTGACCAGCACGACGGCCGGGACCGGCTCGGGGCAGATGTCGGCGTGGGCATCCTCGTCACCCGTGCCCTCGCCCTGGACGGAGCCGTCGAGACGACGTTGAGGGGCGACGGTCCCGACTACGCCGTGCGCGCGGGGCTCAGCGTGCGCTTCGGCAGCCGCTAGCGCCCGCGTCATCGCGGCCCTCCGAGCGCCGGCTTCGCCGTCGAGGCCCCCTCCGACGAACTCACACCGGCGGACTTGAACGTGGCCATCTCGGCATAGAGCGCGGCGGCCGCTCGCGCCAGGGAAACGAACAGCGCGCCGCCGGTGCCCTCCCCCAGGCGCAACGAGAGATCCAGATACGGACGCAAGCCGAGGTGCTGGAGCATCAGGAGATGCCCGGGCTCGGCCGAGCGGTGCGCCGCGAACAGCGCATGCCGAGTCGCCGGCGCCAGCGCGACGGCGACCAGCGCGGCGGCCCCCGCGATGAAGCCGTCGAGCACGACGGGCAGTCGCCGCGCCGCCCCGGCGAGGACGATGCCGACCAGCCCGGCGATCTCGAAGCCGCCGACCTTGGCGAGCACGTCCACCGGATCCGAGGGCTCGGGTCGGTTGAGGGCGATCGCCCGGCGAACGACCTCCACCTTCCTCCGCCACCCCGCCTCGTCGACCCCCGTACCGCGTCCGGTGACCGCTTCCGGTTCGGCGCCGGTGAAAACGGCGGTGATGGCGCTGGCCGCAGTCGTGTTGCCGATGCCCATCTCGCCGGTGACGACCAGGTCGGCACCGTCGGCCGCGGCCGCCTCGACCAGCCCGACCCCGGCCTCGATCCCAGCGGTCGCCTGCTCGCGGCTCATGGCCGGCCCCCGCGCGAAATTGGCCGTGCCCAGCCCCAGGCGGCGGTCCACGAGGCCCGCCACGACCGGCCCCGGCGTGGCCACGCCGAAATCGGCCACGACGACGCGCGCCCCGACCTGGCGGGCCAGCACATTGATCGCCGCGCCACCGCGCAGAAAGTTCTCGAGCATCTGGGCGGTCACCACCTGGGGGTAGGCGCTCACGCCCTCCGCCGTCACTCCGTGGTCGGCCCCCAGGACGAAGACGACGGGGTGGTCCACGTGGGGCGGCCCCCCGGTCAGCGCCGCCAGCGCGACCGCCACCTCCTCGAGCCGGCCGAGGCTTCCCGGCGGCTTCGCGAGCTGATCGAGGTGGCGCTGCGCGACGGCGCCGGCCGCCGGGTCCGGCCCCGCGATGGCGTCAAGGAGCCTGGGGAGTGATCTCATGAATCAGCGGCGGTGATGGTGACTTCACGGCGAGGGGCAGCCCGGCGACCATCAGCGTCACCTCGTCGCAGGCGGCGGCCACCCGCTGGTTGACGAGCCCCAGCACGTCGCGGAACCGGATGCCGTCCGCGGTCGGCGGATGCACGCCCTGGCCCACCTCGTTGCTGACGACGACGAGGGCGACGTGCCTGCCCGCGACGAATCCGGCGAGCCGCTCGGCCTCGGCGACGATCCGCGTGTCGTCGTCGCCGCGCAGCATGCGGTTGGAGACCCACAGGGTGAGGCAGTCCACGATGATCGCGTCGGGAGCCTGGCCGGCGAGTCGCTCGAGCGTCGGCACCAGCTCGCAGGGCTCCTCGACCGTGAGCCAGTGGCGCGGCCGTCCGGCCCGGTGCTGCTCGATGCGCCGGGTCATGTCGGCATCGCGGGCCTCGGCCGTGGCCACGAAGGCGACTCGCGCGCGCGCGGGCTGCGTGGCGATGGCGAAGCGGCTCTTGCCGCTGCGGGCGCCGCCGAGGATCAGGTGCGACGAGGCCACAATCCCGGGTCCTCCCTCGAAGACCGTCGTGATGACGCGCGCCCGGGCAGGTCTCCTGGCTCTCGGATCTCCCTACTCCCCGCGCCTTCCCGGCCTCACGGCCAGTGGCCCTCGCGGGTTTCGTCCCCGATTACAGTGACGGGGTCGCGGCGGCTTCGCACCGCCTTCCCTGGCGCCCTCTGGGGCACCCTGAGCGCGAACGACGGCGGCAGGGTAGCAAACGGGCCGGCTCACTGCAACGCGGCCCGCGGATTACCGCCTGCGCAGGCGGTCGGTCTGGCGCCGCTCCAGCTTGGTGGGACGGCCGCTGCCCGGCGCACGATAGGGCGGCCGGGCAAAGCGCGGGCGCGGCGGCGCCGGCGGCGTGAGGTCCTCCCACAGGGCCCGCGCCTCGCCGGCGGGACCTCGGCGGTCGCTCAGCCCGAGCACTCGTCCGATCCGCTGGCCGCCCGGCAGCGTGACCGTGATGCGGTCACCGGGACGCACCGCGCGAGCGGGCTTGGCCGCTTCGCCGTTGACGTCGACCTTGCCGCCCGCACAGGCCTGGGCGGCGAGGCTTCGCGTCTTGAAGAAGCGAGCCGCCCACAACCATTTGTCGACCCGCAGCGTGGCCGGCGCGTCGCTCACGGGGTGACGGTATCATAGGCGGCAGAATCGGCCGGCACGGAGGACCCTCATGAGAAGGACTGCGGCGCTCACCCTCGTCGTGCTGCTCACGGCGGCCAGTGCCGGGGCGGCGAACCGGGTGGTGATCGAAGACTGGCGCGCGCACCCGGTCGGCACGCGGGGCATCCCGCCGGGCTGGCAAAGCCAGAACTGGGGCAGCCCGGCCTACGACTTCACGGTCGTGGACCACGGCGGCCAGCGCACGCTTCACCTCAGGAGCCGCAACGACAGCTCCACGATCAGCAAGGAGGTCAAGGGCGTCCCGCTCAAGGAGACTCCCGTCCTGGAGTGGCGCTGGAAGGTGATCGCGCTCCCCGAGGGTGGAAACTCGTGCAAAAAAGCGACGGACGACCAGGTGGCGCAGGTGTACGTCACCTGGCCGCGGTTCCCCACGGCGGTCCGCTCGCGAATCATCGGCTACGTGTGGGACACCACCGCCCCCGTCGGCACCGTGTGCAAGAGCGAGAAGACGGGGATGGTGACCTACATCGTCATCCGATCGGGGTCCAAGGATCTCGGCACGTGGCTCACCGAAAGCCGCGACGTCCGCGCCGACTTCACGAAGATCTACGGCGAGGAGCCCGAGGATCCCGGGGCGATCTCGATCGCCATCGACACCAACGACACCCGGAGCAAGGCCGAGGCGTACGTGGGGCCGATCTTGTTCCGCGCGCCCTGAGCGCCGCGCGCCGCCGCGGCACGGAGGAGCGCCGTCTGGACGGCGTCAGCCGAGCCGCGGTGGCTCGTTCAGCCGGTGCAGCCGCCACCGGCCGTCCTCGTGCTCGAGTACCGTCAGCGCGCCGTAGTCCTGGCTGAAGCTGAGCAGCCGGGCCAGGGGCAACCCCAGCGCGTGGCACAGCAACACGCGGTTGGTGCCCCCGTGCGCCACCACGGCGATCCGCCCGCCGGCATGGGCGGCGATCAGCGCGGCGAACGCCGGCCACGCCCGGGTCAAGAGATCGCCGGCGCTCTCGCCCCCGGGAAAGGGGACCTCGGCGATCCGGGCCATCCAGGCCTCGAAGGCCGCGGAGTTCCGGGCGGTGATCTCCGCGGCGGTGAGCCCGTCCCAGCGGCCCATGTTCATCTCGCGCAGAGCCGGCACGATCGTCGGCCTGAGCCCGAGGGACGCGCCGATGATCTCGCCGGTGCGCCGAGCCCGGGCCAGATCGCTGGTGAAGATCGCCTTGAGTCCGACGGCGCGGAGGCGGCGGGACTGCGCCCTCGCCTGGCGCTCGCCGCGGGGGGAGAGCGCGATGTCCACGTGGCCGATGAAGCGCCGCTGCTCGGCGCCTTCGACCTCGCCGTGACGCAGCAGGTAGATCAGCGTCCCCACTGCTCCCATGCCGAGACGGTGAGCAGGGCCCCCGCTTCCGCCAGCTCCACGGCCGCGCCCAGGACGTCTCCCGTGATGCCACCCAGAGTAGTGGTGAACATCCGCCCCAGGGCCAGACAGAACACGCAGGCCACGATCAGGGCGATCAACCCACTCCATCCCAGCGCCGCCACGGCGATCGCGGCCGCCACCGCCAGACCCACGAACACGCCGCTCCGCCGAACGCCGGCGGCGAATGCCGCGCCCCGGCCTCCCGGCACGGCCGGGAAGCACAGGCTGAGCAGGGCCGGCATGGCCCGGCCGATAGCCGGCGCCGCCAGGAGGACCTGTCCGCGCAGCCCGGGGGCGAGCTCGGCGAGGGCGGCGATCTCCAGCAGCAGGAAGAGGATGAGCCCCACGGCCCCGAAGGCGCCGATGCGGCTGTCCCGCATGACCCCGAGCCGGTGCTCGGGATCGGCGGCCACGAGCCCGTCCATGCAGTCGGCAAGACCGTCGAGGTGTAGACCTCCAGTCACAAGCTTCCACACGGTGACGGTGAGGAGAGCGGCCAGAAGCGCCGGAAACAGCCAGTCGGTGAGGCGGTCGGTCAGGGCCAGCACGACTCCCAGGGCCAGCCCAACTACCGGAAACCACGGGGCCGCCCGCCCCAGGGCCAGTTCGTCCTCGTGGCTGGCGGCCCTCACGGGAACGATGGTGAGGTACCGCGTGGCCACCAGAAGGTCCCTCACGGTGACGGATGCTAGCACGTTCGGCTTGACGAGCGCCCCGCGCCGGAGCAGGCTACAATCGTCATCGGGGGCGTGGACGACAGGCGCGGGCTGCGGCCCCCTCGCAACACTCACCTCAACGCGGGCGAGGATGCACTCATGAGCATCACTACTGTGGCCGAGAAGTGGGTGGACGAAACCGCAGCGCTCACGCAGCCCTCACGGACGGTCTGGTGCGACGGATCCAAGGCCGAATACGACTCGCTCATCGAGGGCATGCTGGCCGACGGGACGTTGATTCAGCTGAATGCCCGCACCTTTCCCAATTGCTACCTGCACCGCAGCCATCCCCAGGACGTCGCGCGCACGGAACAGCTCACGTTCATCTGCACGCGGGAGCGTGACCAGGCCGGGCCCACCAACAACTGGATGACCCCGGCCGACGCCAAGGCCAAGGCCGGGGCCTGGCTGCGGGGCGGCATGCGGGGACGGACGATGTACGTGATCCCCTACCTGATGGGCCCGGCCGGCTCGCCCTTGAGCCGGACGGGGCTGATGGTCACCGACAGCGCGTACGTCGTGGCCAGCATGCATCTCATGACGCGGGTCGGCCAGGTGGCCATCCAGCACATGCGCGATGAGCGCGATTTCGTGGCCGGCCTGCACTCACTGGGTGACCTGTCCCCCGACCGCCGGCTGATCTTGCATTTCCCGGAAGAGAAGCTCATCTGGAGCGTCGGCTCCGGCTACGGCGGCAACGCCCTGCTGGGCAAGAAGTGCCACGCGCTGCGCATCGCCAGCTGGCAGGCGAGGCAAGAGGGCTGGCTCGCCGAGCACATGCTGATCCTCGGCGTCGAGGATCCGCAGGGCGAGATCACCTATCTGGCCGCCGCCATGCCGAGCGCCTCGGGCAAGACGAATCTGGCCATGGTCATCTCGCAGCTGCCGGGCTGGCGGGTGTGGACGCTGGGGGATGACATCGCCTGGATGTACGTCGATGGCCAGGGCCAGCTCCGCGCCATCAATCCCGAGCGCGGCTTCTTCGGCGTGGCGCCGAACACCAGCCCCAAGACCAACCCCAACGCGATCGGAATGGTGCGCTCGAACACCATCTTCACCAACGTGGCCTTGACGCCCTCGGGGGAGCCGTGGTGGGAAGGGCTGACGCCCGAGCCGCCGGCCGGGCTCCTGGACTGGCAGGGCCGGCCCTGGCAGCCGGGCGGCGCTGCAGCCGCGCACCCCAACTCGCGCTTCACCGTGCTCGCCGAGCAATGCCCCTCGATCGCCCCCAACTGGGAAGACCCGCAGGGCGTGCCCATTTCCGGCCTCATCTTCGGCTCGCGGCGCTCGCAGGTCATTCCGCTCGTGTTCGAGGCGTTGGACTGGACCCACGGCGTGTTCCTCGGCTCGGCGATGAGCACGGAGACGACTGCAGCCATCACCGGCAAGGTCGGCGTCGTGCGGCGTGATCCGATGGCCATGCTGCCCTTCTGCGGTTACAACATGGCCGACTACTTCGCCCACTGGCTGGCCATGGGGCCGCGGCTGGCCAAGGCGCCCCGGATCTTCCGCGTGAACTGGTTCCGGCGCGATGCCGACGGGCGCTTCCTGTGGCCGGGATACAGCGAGAACGTCCGCATCCTCAAGTGGATGGTCCAGCGGATCCGCGGGACGGCGCGCGCCACCGAGACCCCGGTGGGCGCGGTGCCCACGCTCGACGCGCTCGACCTCGACGGCCTCCGGGTGTCGCCCGCGCAGCTTCGCGAGGCGGTGCGCTGCGAGGCCTCCGAGTGGCTGCCGGCGCTCGACGACCTGGCGACCTTCTATCGTGAGTTCGGCGCCCGGCTGCCCGCGCCCATCGCCGCGTCGCTCGCCGAGACCCGCCGCCGCTTCGAACGCGCCGCCTAGGCCCAAAAGCTAGATTCGCGCACGGTCGTCGCACCTCGCGCGAGCGGGGGGAGGTTTGGAGGGGGCGCGTCTCGTGCCCCCCTCCAACTCAACAGTCGGACGTGGGGTCCTACGCCAACCGTCAAACCGGGTACACCCCGTTCCGTCGACGCGGGAACTCCTGCTGCTTGGTCTCGGCATAGGCCAGCCGCTTGATCACCTCGGCCCGCAGCTGACTGCCGGGGACGATGTCGTCGACGAGCATCCGAGAAGCCAGCTTGTAGACGTCGACGTCGCGCGCGTACTCCTCGCGCTTCTGGCGGACCCAGGCCGCGCGCTCGTTCTCGGGCAGCTCCATGATCTTGTTGTAGTAGACGGCGTGCACCGCCGGCTCCGGCCCCATGATGGCGATCTGCGCCTGGGGCAGCGCCAGGGCGGCGTCGGGTTCGAAGGCGGGACCGCTCATGGCGTAGAGGCCGGCCCCGTAGCACTTGCGGACCACGATGGACAGCTTGGGCACCGTGGCCTGGGCGGTGGCAAAGATCATCTTGGCCCCATGGCGGATGATCCCCTCCCGCTCGACCTTGCTGCCGACCATGAAGCCGGCGATGTCGGCCAGATACACGAGCGGGATGTTGAACGCGTTGCACAGCCAGATGAAGCGCGCGGCCTTGTCGGAGGAATCGACGAAGAGGACGCCTCCCTTCACCTTCGGCTGGTTGGCCACGATCCCGGCCACGCGGCCCCCGAAGCGGGCGAAGCCGGTGATCACCTCGGCCGCGAACAGCCGCTTGAGCTCGAACCAGGAGCCGGCATCGACGAGACGGTCGATGACCTCGTACATGTCGAAATACTTCCGCTGATCGTAGGGGACGATGTCGTCGATCGCGCGGCCGGCCGACGGCTCCACCGGCTCGCGGGAGGCCGGCCGCTCGCGGTACGACTGGGGCATGTAGGCCAGGTAGTCGCGGGCCAGGGCGATGGCATCCTCGTCGGAGGCGGCCAGGATGTCGCCGCATCCGGAGACGGTGCAGTGCATGCGGGCGCCGCCCAGCTCTTCCAGCGTGGTCTTCTCGCCGATGGCCATCTCCACCATGCGGGGGCTGCCCACGAACAGGGAAGCCTTGCCTTCGACCATGATGACCACGTCGGTCAGGGCCGGCAGGTACGCCGAGCCCGCCGGCGAGGGGCCGAAGAGCACGCACACCTGGGGCACGACGCCCGAGAGCTGGACCTCGTTGTAGAAGATCCGGCCGGCGTGGAAGCGACCGGGAAAGACGTCGACCTGCTCGGAGATCCGGGCGCCCGCGGCGTCGACCAGGTAGAGCAGCGGTACCTGCAGACGCGCGGCTTTCTCCTGGACGCGGACGATCTTCTGTACCGTCTTGGCGCCCCAGGAGCCGGCCTTCACCGTGTAGTCGTTGGCCATGATGCAGACGGTGCGGCCGGAGACTCGCCCGACTCCGGTGACGACGCCGTCGGCCGGTGTGTCGGCTTCGTCGGCTCGGGCGAACAGCCAGTCTTCCTGGAACTCGCTTCCCGGATCGAGCAGTCGCTTGAGACGCTCGCGCACGAAGAGCTTGCCTTCGGCGCGCAGCTTGTCGCGATACCGGGCGTGGCCCTGTTCGATGCGGGCCCGCTCCCGGACGTACCGCTCTTCCCCTTCGCTCAATGCGGCCTCCGCAGGCTAGGGGCTCGGCGAGACCACGATGATGAGCACACCGTCACCGTGGCGGGGGCCGCCGATGACGGTCGGCGCGCCCGGCGCAGCCTCGATGCTGGCGTTGACCTCGGCCAGGCCGCCCCGGACCAGCCGGACCCGCAAGCGCACCGGCGATACCGACTCCGGAGTGATCTCGAGCTGCCGATCGCCGGGCACGCTGAAGCGCTGCGAGGTCCCGACCGAGGCCTGACCGGTGTAGCGGCTCACCAGCGTGTAGTCGCGGTAGCGCAGGGTCTGGCGCAGGCGAGGCATCAGCGCTTCCAGCTCGGGTGGCATGCGCTCGCCGCCGCCCGGCCCGTCGGCGGCGACCAGCACCTGGGCGCTGAAGCGCACGAGCGCTTGCGCGGAGGCCGAAGCCGGCAGGAGCAGGCCGAGGGCCAGGAGCACGAGCAAGAGCCGTCCCAGCACCCGGCGCAAGCGCTTGCGTGCGTTATGCAGCCGGGACATCACGGTTCCGATGGGGATGTTCAGCACCTCGGCGATCTCGCGGTACGAGAGCCCCTGGAGGTCACTCAACATGATAATCGCCCGGTGACGCTCCGGTAAAGTATCCAGGGCCTGCCGGATGCGCGCCCGTTGCTCGGCGCTCGCCGCCACGGCGTCGGGCGACGCCTGGGGATCCCCCGCCACTCGCTCCCATTCCTCCTCCGGCACCTGCTCGTTCCCGAAGGCGCGCCGCCGGGCCGCGCGCTGGCGGGCCCGGTCGGTGGCCACGTTGACGGCGATCCGGAACAGCCAGGTGTAGAACGCCGACTGCCCGCGGAAGGACGGCAGCCCCTGCCAGGCGCGCACGAACGTTTCCTGGGCGACGTCCCAGGCGTCCTCGCGGTCGCGCAGGTAGTGGTACGCCAACCGCCAGACGCGCTCGCGGTAGCGTTCGACGAGGGTCTCGAACGCGGCCAGGTCGCCCCGGCGGCAGCGCTCGATGATCGCCTGATCGTCGATGTCGACGGGGTGTCGCTCGCTCACCCCGAACCGTCACGGGTTAGACGCCCCCGGCCGGGCGTCGATTCATTTGTAGCGAAGCCGCGAGCCCGCCTCCCGTCGAGGGTGGCCTGGCCTGGGTGCGGCGTGGCTGCGTTCGTCTCCCCGATTGATCATCTCGAACGCTTCGAGCGGGGCTGGCGTCGTGGCCGCGCCGCTCGAGCGGTGCGCCGCGCCGGGCGTCGTCCTGCTCGGGCGTCGTCCTGGAGCAGCAGGAGGGCATCGAGACCCAGCAGGTAGCTGTGAGGACCGAAGCCTGCGATCTGTCCGCGCGCCACCGCGGCCACCACCGACTGCCGGCGAAACTCCTCACGTCCGTGGATGTTGGAGAGATGGACCTCGATCACGGGCAGCCGGATGGCGGCCACCGCATCGCGCAGTGCGATCGAGTAGTGCGTGAACGCCCCGGGGTTGAGGACCACACCGGTGAAGCCGTCCCGCTCGGCGCTCTGCAGCCAGTTGATGAGCTGGCCCTCGAGGTTGGACTGCCGGCATTCCACGCGCATCCCGAGCCGGCGGGCATGGGCGGCGATCAGCTGATCGAGGTCCCGGAGCGCCAGCGACCCATAGATGGCAGGCTCCCGGCTCCCCAGCAGATTGAGGTTGGGACCGTGCAGCACCAGGGCGGCGAGCGCCGGCATCGCGGCTCAGAATACCATCGTGGCGCGGGAGGTCAGCGGCTGTCGGCGAGGCCGAGCGTCCAATCGGCCACGATGAACAGCAGGAGCCCACCGAAGACCGTCCAGGCCAGCGCCGGTCCGCCCTCGCGATTCACCTCGGGAATGAGATCGGAGGCGGCCACGTAGATGGTCACGCCCGCCGACAGGGCCAGCGCGTACCCGACGTGCCCCTGGGCCAGCAGCCCGGTGGCCAGCGCGCCGGCCAGCGTGCACACGCCGAGCGCCGCCCCGGCCCCCAGCGCGGCCGCCCGCGAGCGCCCGGTGGCCAGCACGATCGACGCGATCGTGAACCCCTCGGGCAGCTTGTGCAGCAGCACGGCGAAGAACAGGAGCAACCCGAGCGTGGGATCGATCATGAAGCCGGCCGCGATGGCGACGCCGTCGAACAGCGTGTGGACGCCCAGCCCGAGCAGCGCCAGATAGCCGGCGGACGGCCGCAGGAAGGCGTCGGCGTGGACCTCCTCACCGAAGTGGAAGTGCGGGGCCACCGTGTGCTCGAACAGGTGGATGCCGAAGTAACCGATCAGGACGAACAGGAACGCGTGGGGCACCTGGGCGCTCTCCGGCAACATTCGCACGAAGGCGGCGGCCAGCATGAAGCCAGCGCCCAGCGCCAGGAAGTATCGGATCGGCGCGCGGTTGCGCCGGTGCGCGCCGGTGACGAGCGCAGCCCCGGCGACGTCGGCCGCCGCTGCGACGGCCACCAGGACCCACTGTGCTACCATGATCGCTGGAGCATAGCATGGCCACGACGACGGCGACCCGCCTCCTCGGAGAGATCCTCGTCGACGAAGGCGTCACCACCTCCGAGATGATCGCGATGGCGTTGAGCCGCACTCGAGACACGGGCGAGCGTATCGGCGAAGCGCTGGTGGCCCTGGGCGCGGCCACCCGGGAAGACGTGCTGTGCGCCCTCGCCTTGCAGCACAACCTGCCGTATCTCTCGCGCGACGAGCTGCCCTCGCCGCTGCCGGTGATCAAGAACCTCTCGGCCAAGTATCTCCGCCAGTACGTGGTCTGCCCGGTGAGCGTGGAGGGCAACGTGCTGACCGTGGCCACCGCCGAGCCGTTGAACCCGGTCATCGTCGACGACCTGCAGCAGGCGACCGGCCTCACCATCCGCATCGCGGTGAGCTCGCCCGAAGGCATCCTGGAATCCATCGACCGCGCCTACGACGGCGCGGCCACTCCGCTGCAGCGCATCGTCGAAGGCATGGAGGACGAGCGGGCATCGGAAGGCGAGGAGGACGTCAGCCACCTGCGGGACATGGCCTTCGAGGCGCCGGTGGTCCGGCTGGTGAACCTCCTCATCGAAGGCGCCATCGGGGCGGAGGCCTCCGACATCCACATCGAGCCCTTCGAGGACACGTTGAGGGTGCGCTACCGGATCGACGGCATCCTGTTCGATCAGGAATCGCCGCCGCGGCGGCTCCGCGACGCCGTCACCTCGCGCATCAAGCTGATGGCCGAGATGAACATCGCCGAGCGTCGGCTGCCCCAGGACGGCCGCATCCGCGTCTCGCTTCCCGGCCGCCGCATCGACATCAGGGTATCGACGATTCCCACCGTGCACGGCGAGTCGATCGTCATGCGCTTGCTCGACCGGGCCAGTGTGTTCCTGCCCCTGGAGCGGCTGGGCTTCGCGCCGGCCACGCTCAAGCGTCTGGAGAGCCTCATCCTCCGCCCGCACGGGATCATCCTCGTCACCGGCCCCACCGGCTCCGGGAAGACGACGACCCTGTATGCGGCGCTCGACAAGATCAACTCGCCGGACCGCAAGATCATCACCATCGAGGACCCGGTCGAATACCAGCTCAAAGGCGTCAACCAGATTCCCGTCAAGCCCAAGATCGGGCTGACCTTCGCCACCGGGCTGCGCCACATCGTGCGCCAGGACCCGGATGTCATCCTGGTCGGCGAGGTTCGAGATCTAGAAACCGTGGAGATCGCCATCCAGGCCTCGCTCACCGGCCATCTCGTTTTCTCCACCCTACACACCAACGACGCCCCGGGGGCCATTCCCCGGCTGCAAGACATGGGGGCCGAGCCGTACCTGGTCGCCTCGGTGCTGGAGGCGGTGCTGGCTCAGCGGCTCGTCCGCCGCATCTGCGAAGGCTGCCGGGTCCGACACACGCCCTCCTCCGCCGACATCCAGGCCCTGGGCGTCACCGCGCCGGCCGGCACCCAGCTCTACCGGGGACAGGGCTGTGAAGCCTGCCGGGGCACCGGCTATCGGGGCCGCACCGGTATCTACGAGCTGTTCGTGATCACCGAGGACGTGCGGAGCCTGATCCTGCGCCGGGCCTCCAGCCGAGAGATCCGCCGCCAGGCCATCGAGTCGGGCATGGTCAGCCTGCGGCAAGATGGCTGGGCCAAGGCCTGCGAGGGCGTCACCACGATCGACGAAGTCCTCCGAGTCACCCAGGAAGACGCCTGAGGCCGATGCCGGTCTTCGTCTACCGGGCGGCAGACCGCCGCGGGCAGACCATCGACGGAGTCATGGAAGCGCCCGACGCTCGCTCCGTCGTCGAGCGCCTGCACCGCGACGCCTACTATCCCATCCGGGTCACGCCCCACGCCGAACGCCGGGGCTGGCTGGCCATGCCCGCGTCGGGCCGCATCCGGCAGCGCGATCTCCTCGCCTTCACCCAACAGCTGGCCACGCTGTTCGAGGCCGGCGTCCCGCTGGACCGCGCGCTGGAGATCCAGGGCCAGCTGGCGTCGAACGCCCGTCTGCGCGCCATCGTCACCGATCTGCTCAACACCGTCCGCGGGGGCGGCTCCCTCAGCGACGCGCTGGCCAAGCACCACCCGCGCCCGTTCTCTCGCCTGTACATCAACATGGTCCGGGCCGGTGAGAAGGGCGGCGTCCTGGAGGTCACCCTGCGGCGGCTGGCCGAGTTTCTCGAATCGCGGGCCGCCTTCACCGAAGCGGTCGTCTCGGCGCTGGCCTACCCGCTGGTGGTGACCACGGTGGGTGCCGGCGCCATCGTCTTCTTGTTGACCTTCGTCATCCCCCGCTTCGCCTCGATCTTCGCCGACCTGAAGCAAACCGTGCCCCTGCCCACCCAGATTTTGCTGGCCCTCAGCGCCGGGGTGCGCGAGTACTGGTGGGTGGCCGTCGTGTTCGCGTTCGCGGCGATCCTGGCCTGGCGGGTGTGGACCGGCACGCCCGAAGGCCGGCTGGCCTGGGACCGCTGGCAACTGCGCCTTCCCCACGTGGGAGCTCTGCGCGCCAAGATCGAGACGGCGCGCTTCGCCCGGACGCTGGGGACGATGCTGAAGAGCGGTGTGCCCGTGATCGGCTCGCTGGCCGTAGTGGCCGAGATGATGTCCAACCAGATCCTGGCTCGCGCGGTCGAACGGGTGTCCGACAGCGTGAAGCGGGGCCGGACCATCGCGGCCAGCCTGGCCGAGCACCCGCAGTTCCCGCTGCTGGCCGTGCACATGGTGCGGGTCGGGGAAGAAACCGGTCGGCTGGAAGAGATGCTGCTGAAGACTGCGGAGACATTCGAGAGCGACGTGCGCACCGAGCTCAAGCGCTTCATCGGGCTGCTGGAGCCCGCGATCATCCTGACCATGGGGGTGTTGGTGGCGTTCATCGTGGTCGCCATGCTGCTGGCGATCTTTTCGATCAACGAGGTGCCGTTGTGATTATCGAACAGGGCGCGGGCACCCGGGCGGTTGTTTCGCACGGTAGTCGCGACTCTGATCGGGCGTGCGAGCAGCCGCCGACAGAGATTCCGGCGGGGCGCGGGCGTGGCGTAAGCCCGGGCCCCCGCGCCCTGTTCGATAATCACGGCTTCACGCTCGTCGAATTGCTGGTCGTCATCATCGTGCTCGGCCTGCTCGTGGGATTGGTGGGACCGCGGCTGTTCGGGCGGGTGGGTCAGTCCAAGACCGCGGCCGCCCGGGCCCAGATCGAGCTGCTCGGTGCCGCCCTCGACCAGTACCGGCTCGATGCCGGCCGGTACCCCGACACCTCGCAAGGGCTGGACGCCCTCATGCGCAACCCGGGCGTCACGAACTGGAACGGGCCCTACCTCCGTAAGGAGGTGCCCCGGGATCCCTGGCAAAGCCCCTACAAGTACCGGTGCTGCCCGGGCCAGCACGGTGACTACGATCTCTGGTCCGACGGAGCAGATGGGGCGCCGGGCGGCGAGGGCGAGAACGGCGATGTGACCTCATGGGGCGGCGAGCAGCAGCAGCGCTAGCGCCGTCGGGATTCACCCTCCTCGAGCTGGTCGTCACCCTGATGGTACTGGCCCTGGCGCTGGCCGTGGTGGGTCCGACGATCGGCCGGAGCACGGACACGATCCGCGTGCGGGCCGAGGTCGCCCGCTTCGCGGCGCTCCTGCGACATGCGCGCGAGCAGGCCATCACCTCACGGCGGCCGCACGAGCTCGTCGTCGAGCCAGCCGAGCACCGGATCACGCTCCGCTCTGGCGAAGAGGTCCGGCAGACGCGCGCCCTGCCCGAGCATCTATCCGTTCAGGCCGACCCCCCGCCCGCGCTCACCGTGCGCTTCGAGCCGCACGGCACGACCAGCGGCGGGGCCTTCCGGGTGGCCTCGGGCAACATCCGGTACCGGGTGACCGTGGACGCGCTCACCGGCCGCGTGCGCACCGCTCGCGAATGATCCGCCGCTCGGCCGGCTTCACGCTGCTCGAGGTTCTGGTCGCGCTGGCCATCCTCGGCGTCGCCGTCGTCGCGGCCATCCAGGGCTTCGCTCAGGGCTTGCGGCTCTTGAAACTCAGCGGCGACCACCAGCAGGCGATGCTGCTGGCCGACCTCAAGCTGCGCGAGGTGGTCGCGCCCGAGGAGGGGCAGGACCAGGGACGGGAGGAGCAGTTCACGTGGGCGCGCTGGATCCGCCGTCTGGAGACGCCGGAGCTCATGTCGGAGACGGGGGTGGCGCGCTGGCACGTCTACGAGATCACCGTCCGGGTGAGCTGGGACGAGCGACGTCACGTGGAACTGGCGACTCTGCGGACGGTGTCGCCCGAGGCGACCGCCGCTTCGGGGACGACCCCGCGGCGGCCCGGGCAGTCCGCTCGTCCCCCGCAGGGGAGCGGAGGGCCTTCGTGAGCCGACGCGACGTGCGGGGGTTCACGCTGCTCGAGCTCCTCATCGCGCTGGCCATCGTGGCCGCGCTCCTGGCGATCGCGTTCGGGGGCCTGCGCGTGGCCCTGGCGGCGTGGACGCAGGGCGAGGACCGCGCGGGCGCCCATCAGCACCTCCGAGGCATCGCGGCGGTGCTGGGGCGTGCGGTCGGCTCGGCGTACCCCTACCGGGCCTCGCGCGACCAGGCGCCGGACCCCGTCCTGCTCTTCCAGGGCAAGGAAAGCCGGCTTGAGCTGGTCACTCAGGCGCCGCCCTTCCCGACCGCTGGCTCGGTGGCGTTCAGCGCCGTGGCAATCAGCCTGGAGTCCACCGAGCGGGGACCGGCGCTGGTCATCCGCCAGCGGGTGATGCCGAACCGGGAACCGTTCACGGACGCTCCCGTGATGCTGGAGGACACCGAGATCGATCGGCTGGAGTTCCGTTATCTCGACGCCGAAGGGACGTGGCAGGAGGAATGGGACGGCGAGGCCAACAACGGCCTGCCTCGCGCCGTCCGCATCACGCTGGTCAAGCCAGACGGTCGCGGCGAGCGGACGCTGGCCCTGACGGTGGCACTGCGGATGGGATCGTTGTGATCGCCCGGGACCGGACCTCGGATCGGCCTGGCTTCGCGCTGGTCGCGGTCCTGCTGGTTCTGGCCCTCCTGGGTCTGGTCGGTGCCGAATTCTCGTACTCCATGCGTCTGGAGGCGACGGCCGTGCGGGCCTACAAGGAGGCGATCCTCGCCACTCACCTGGCCGAAGCCGCCGTCGAGCAGGCGATTCGGGAGATCGTGGCGGAGTCGGCTTTCGTCGCCCCCGACCGGGACGGGGTACTCACCTTCTACAGCCGGGCGCGGACCCCCATCCCCCGGCTCCCGCGAGCGAAGGTGGCGCTGGGGCCCGGCGAGTTCTCGTACCGCATCACCGACGAAGAGGCCCGGCTCAACCTCAACACCTCGCCATCGGAACGGATCGACCAGCTGCTCCGGAGCCTGAAGCTGGAAAAGGCCGCCCGCGAGATGATCGTGGATTCAGTCCAGGACTGGCGCGACGGCAACGAGGAGCACCGGCTCAACGGAGCCGAGAGCGATGACTACTACCTGAAGCTTCCGCTGCCCTACCGGGCCCGGAATGCCAATCTGGAATCCGTGAGGGAACTGCTACAGATCCGCGGCGTGACTCCGGCGTTATTCTACGGCGCTGACGAGAACCCGGGACTGGCCGACTTCGTGACGGTCAAGAGCCTGGGTCAGGTCAACCTCAATACAGCCAGGGCCCCGGTGCTCCGGGCGATGGGGTTGGCCGAGGCCGAGATCGCGGAGATCCTCCAGGCCCGGCGGGAGGCCCCCTACGCGACCGTAGGCCGGTTCGCCGGACGAGGTCTGGCGGTGACGACCCGGACGTTCCGGATCGAGGCCGAGGGGCTGGTAGAAGGCGAGGTCCGAGCCCGGCTTAGCGCGATCATCCAAAAACGGGCGGCGCAGGGGACATCGGCCGTCACGGTGCTGGAGTGGATGGGGGTCGGTGAACGCGGTAAGTAGACTTCGTCAAATGTTCCGAAAGTTTGTGGCTCACGACCACGCCAGCGTATCCTTGGCCGGCATGGGGTTTCTTCGGGCGGCCGCAATGAGGCTCGCTCCGGCCCGCCTGGGCCTCCTCCTCAGGGGGGATCGCTTGATCGCGGCAGTCACCCACGGGCCGCGGTTCGAGACGTTCGTCGTCGACGCCGAGCAACCGGCTGTCGCGCTCAGGGCCGAGCTCGAGCATCGCCGGCTGGCGCCCCGCACCATCGCCCTGGGCCTCGCCCGTGCCAACGTGACAGTGAAGCCTATCGAGCTGCCATCGATCAACGGCGACCTACGGGACATGGTGAAGTTCGAGCTCGAGCGGCACCTGCCCTACGGCGCCGAGGAGGCATCGTTCGACTGTCTGGCGCTCCCGGACGACCGGGAAGGGGGCGGGACGGGCAGTCGCCAGGTCGTGATCGCGGCCGCCGACCGCCGCATCGTCGACGCGGCCATGCGGCTGGCCGAAGACGCCCAGCTCCGTCCGGTCTCGATCACCGTGGCCGTCCACAACCTGCCTGCCCTCGTCCCCCGCCAGCGGGAGGGGCGGATCGTGTGGGTCCATCGGCTGGAGGACAGCGCCGAGGTGCTCTTCCTCGCCGGCTCGAGTCCCGTCCTGAGTCGGGTCGTGACGAACGACGGCAACATCGCCGAAGAAGTGCGGCGCAGCTTCGGGCCCATTCGCTGGCGGAGCTGCGACGCCATCTGGGTCTCGGGCGTCGCGGTCGACGAGACGCTGCACGCCCTCGGCGTGTTGGGGGCGCCCGCGGGAGAGCCGCCGTACCGCGACGACGTGCGCGCCCACCTCGACACGGTGCCCGAAGAGTCGCGCGGCGAGACGATGCTGGCCCTGGCCGTCGCCTGGGGGGGCCGTGGCCGTCCACTGGAGTTGTTGGCGCCGGCCCTGCGCCCGCGTCACCTGACCCGCAACCAGATGGTCACGGGCGGCCTGGCGGCGGCGGCGGTGCTTCTGGCGATCGGCGCGCTCATGACACCCGGCTGGCGGGCCAGCCGCCAGCTCTCCTCGGTCAACACGCAGATCGCCCGGCTCGACACCGAGGTCAAGGCCGTCGAGAAGGTGCTCGACGAGCTGGGCCGGCGCCGCCGGTTGCTGGCATTGATCCGGTCGATCGAATCCACCAGCGTCAGGCCGCTGCCCGTGCTCCGCGAGCTCACCGAGCTGCTGCCCAACGATGCCTGGCTCACGATGCTGAGCCTCGACACCAAGGGGGTGGAGCTGACCGGGCAGGCCCAGGCCGCCGCGAGCCTGATCCCGCTGCTCGAGAACTCGGCGCGGCTGGAACGGGTGGAGTTCTCCTCGCCGGTAACCCGCGGCCGGGACCGCGAGCAGTTCCGGATTCGCGCCGCCTGGGAGGGCTCGTCCGCGGTCACCGCGGGGCCCGGGACGCCACCGGCCCAGACGACGCCGCCGCAGCCCCGCCGTCCCAGCGTCCCCGAACCGGTCGGCGGGCAGCGATGATCGCGAACCTCTCGCGGCGCGAGCGGCTCGTCATCGGTATCGGGATCGCGGCGGTCCTGGCGATCGGCGGCTGGATGCTCATCGTGCAGCCCCTGCGCGATCGCAGTCGCCTCGCCGGAGAGCTCGTGCCGGTGCGGGAGCAGCTCTTGACCCGGCGTCAGGAGCTGATCAGCCGCAAGGCCGAGATCGCGTCCGAGCTGCAGGCCATGAACGCGCGCATCGAAACGCTGAACGCGCGCTTCCTGCCGGCCTCGACCCCGGCCGTCGCGGCCTCGGAGCTGCAGAAGCTGGTGAAGGAACTGGCCGCCGAGGCCTCCACCGAGGTCCGCAGCGAGCGGATCCTGCCGCCGGTGGAGCGGGGAGAGTTGCTGGAGATCCCTATCGAGATCACCGTGTCCGGCGAGGTCCGGCAGCTCGTGGACCTGCTCTCGCGCCTGGACGCAGCGCCCAAGCTGCTGGCCGTCGAGAATCTCCGGGTGCGCGTCGTCAACATCAGCCAGCCCCGCGACCTGCTGGCCACGCTGACCCTCTCCGGCTTCATCCTGCCGGAACGGACGCGTACGTGATGTCCCCGCGCTCCTTCTCCCTGAACGTGGTGCTGGGGGCCATCGCCGTCGGCCTCGTCACGTACATCGCCTGGGAGATGCTCCGCCCCGCGTCCACCGGGGGCCCGCCGAACCGGCCCCGGGCCGGCGCGTCGGCCTCCGTGGCTTCGGCCCCGCCCCGGCCCGCTCCGGAACCGCTCAGCTCCTGGGCCGTCATCGCCAGCCGCAACCCGTTCAGCCCGACCCGCAGCGAGGCGCCCTTGACGGCGGCCCAGGTCGGAGCGGCGGCCAACGTGCCCCGGCCGTTCGTCTACGGCATCGTGGTCAAGGACGGGGCGCCGTTCGCCTACATCGAGGACCCGGTGACCAAGCGCGTGGCCGCCTACCGTATCGGTGACACCGTGGCGGGCGGCACGGTGCAGAAGATCGCGCGCGACGGCATCGTGCTGGCGCGGCCCGAGGGCGTGATCGACGTGCGGCTGCACGATCCGAGCAAGCCGCGCCCGGCGGCCCCGGGGCCGGCGACACCGCCGGCCGGTCAGAGCCCGGCGACGCCGCCGCTGCCGGGCGTGATTCCCCCCGCTCCCCAGACACAGGCTCCGGCGGCGCCCCAGCCGCGTCAGCCCACGGCCGAGGCGCCGGCCGTGCAGCCGACCCAGCCGCCACGGGTTCCCTTCCGGCGCCCGTTGCCTCCGAACCTGCTCCGGCGACTGCCGCAGCCGCCTCCCAGCGATGATCAGAGCCGGTAGGGTCGCTCTCGGCGCGCTGACCGCACTGCTGTTGATCTCGGGACTCGGCGGGTGCGCGAAGAGCAAGCCGCGCCCGATACCGCCCGTCGCCGAGCCCGCGCCCCCGCCTCCGGCCCCGCCACCCGCCGAGCCGGAGGCGCCACCGGCGCCGCCGCCGAAGGCCGTCGAAGCCCCGCCGCCCTCGATCGGGCCGCGGCCGGAGACGGCCAAGGAGCCGCCTCCCGTCGCCCGGCGTCCCGCCCCTCGTCCCCGGCCCACCCGGGCGCCTCCCACGGCGCCACCCGTGCCGCCCGGCCAGCGGGGGCGCTTCGTGGTGCTGAACTTCGACAGCGCGGACATCGAGACCGTGGTGCACGCGGCCAGCGAGATCGTCGGCTTCAACTATGTCATCGCCCCCGACGTGCGAGGCAAAGTGACGGTGCAGACGTCGGGCCGCATCCCCCAGGAGGAGGTGTTCGGCGTCCTGTTGGCCATTCTCGAGGTGCACGGGTTCACCGCGGTGAAATCGGGAAATCTCTACAAGATCATCCGCATCGAGGGGGCGCGCGAGCGCGCCGTGCCCACCATCATCGGGAGCGAGCCCGATCCCGGCCGGGTAAGCGACGAGATCGTCACCCAGATCGTGCCCGTCCGCTACACTTCGGTGGCCGACCTGGGCACACTGCTGCGCCCCTTGATCTCGGCCCGCGGTACCGTGGTCGCGCATCGCGAGACCAACATCCTCATGATCACCGACGCGGCCTCCAACATGCGCCGCCTGCTCGACATCATCCGGCTGGTCGACATCGAGGTCGCCCTCGACGAGCTGCAGATCATTCCGATCCGCTACGCGGACTCCGCCGACCTCGCCGCCGTGCTGACCCAGCTCTTCACCAGCGGCCGCTTGCGCCGGGTCGCGGGGGACGGCGCGCCGGCGCCCCCGGCGACCACCCCGCCCGGAGCCCCCCGGCCCCCGGCCACCGCGCCGGGCGCGGCCGCAACGAACGGCGCGGGCCCCGAGCGCCCGCCGCTGATCATCGCCGAGCGCCGGTCCAACTCGCTCATCGTCTATGCCCGCCGCACGGACCTGGAGACGATCCGCCGACTCATCGGTCAGCTGGACGTCAACATCTACGGCGGGCGCCGCGTGTTCATCTACTACGCGGAGAGCGCCAAGGCCAAAGACCTGGCCGCCACGCTCAACGCGATCTACGGGGGCCGCGACACGACCACGACGACCCCCAGCACCACGCCCGGACGCCCTGGCCAGCCGCCACCGCCGCCGCCCCCGGCGCCGAGTCCGTCGCCGGGAGGAGGACCCATGGCCGGCGAGCTCGGGCTGATCGAAGGCCAGGTGCGCTTCATCCCCGACGAGACCACGAACTCGGTGATCGTCACCACGTTCCCGCGTAACTGGGACGAGATCGAGGGGACGATCAAGCAGCTCGACCGCCAGCCCCGCCAGGTGCTGATCGAGGTGCTGGTCGCCGAGATCACCCTGACCGACGACCTCCGGTTGGGCATCGACTGGGCGCTCAAATCGGGCTCGCTGCGCCTGGCCCAGTCGACCATCTCCCCGCCCACCATCACCTCGCCCAGCCGGGAGCTGCCCATCCCGGGGCTGCCCCTGACCCTACCCGCGGGCGGCCTCACCGCGTTCGCGCTGGACACCGACAAATTCTTCGCCATGCTCAACACGCTGGCCTCCGAGGACAAGGTCAACGTGATCTCGAGCCCCCACGTGATGACGTCGGAGAACAAGAAAGCGGTGATCAACGTCTCCGACTCCATCCCGATCGTGACCAGCCAACAGGTCCCCATCGGCGCCGGGGTGGTGTCGGCCGCCACGCCGACCACCGCCGTGGTGGGCACCCAGACGGTCGAGTACCGGGACGCGGGCGTGATCCTCACCGTCACTCCGCGCATCGGCGAGCGAGGCACCGTCGCACTCGACGTCAAGCAGGAGGTCAACGACATCGGCGCGGCCGAGCCGCCCACCGGCTCTCGCCGCATCATCAAGCGCGAAGCCGAGACCGCGGTGGTCCTCAGGGACCAGCAGACGCTCGTGCTGGGCGGCTTGATCCGAGACCGCGTGCAGCTGGAGGACCGGGGCATCCCGTTCCTCAAGGACATCCCCATCCTCGGGTACGTGTTCGGGGCCAAGATCCGGACCGTCACCAAGACAGAGCTGATCATCCTCATCACGCCGCGGGTCATCGGCACGGCGCTGGACGCCGCCCGCATCACCGAGGAGATGCAGCGCGTGACGCCCAGCATCGAAGACGCGATCCGCCGGGCCCCGCGCCCGCCCAGCACCATGCCGGCCCCGGCCCCTCCGCCATCGCCGGCCCCGCCCGCCCAGTCGCCCGAGACGTCGGCACCCTGAGGTCACGGGCAGGGCCTCGGCCCCCGTAGCCGACTTCCGCGGCTAACGGATCCCGGTCGCCGGAGCCGTCCCGGACAGCGCACGGGGCCGCTCGTCGATGAGCCGAGCCGACCGCGTGCTACAATTCCGACACCCGCATGCGACTCGAGCGGACGCTCATCGGGATGGTGCACCTGGCGCCGCTCCCGGGTAGCCCTCGCTGGGACGGCTCCATGGAGCGGGCCACCACGCTGGCCCTCGCCGACGCCCACAGCCTCGTCACGAGCGGCATGGACGCCCTCCTGATCGAGAACTACGGCGACGTGCCGTTCACCCCGGGCCGCGTGGAACCCGCCACGGTGGCCGCGATGGCGGTCGTGGTGACCGCCGTGCGCGCCGCCTTCCCCGCGACCCCGGTCGGCGTGAACGTCCTCAAGAACGATCCCCGCGCGGCGCTGGGGATCGCCTGCGCCACCGGGGCCAGCTTCATCCGCGTCAACGTCCACGCCGGCGCCGTCGTCGCCGACCAGGGCATCGTGCAGTCCGAGGCCTACCACACGCTGCGCGACCGCCGACTCCTCGCCGCCGACGTCGCCCTGTTCGCCGACGTGCAGGGCAAGCACGCCGTCCCGCTGGCGCCGGTGGAGCTGGAGCAGGAGGCGCGTGACCTGGTGAATCGCAGCCTGGCCGACGCGCTCGTGGTCTCCGGGAAGGCGACCGGCGAGGCCACCCCCATGGCCGATCTCAAGCGCGTGCGCAGCGCGGTACCCACGACGCCCTTGCTGGTCGGCAGCGGCGTGACCGCCGACACCGTGGCCGACCTGCTGTCCGTGGCCGATGCCGTGATCGTCGGCACCTGGGTCAAGCGCGACGGCAACGTGCGCAACGCCGTCGATCCCGACCGCGTGCGCCGGCTCGTCGCGGCCGCTCGTGGCCGCTAGCCGCCGGGCCTCCCCCGCTCTCATGATCGTCCTGGCGCTGGTGGTGGCCGCCGGCTGTCGCACCGGCGCGACGCCCGAGCGCCTGGCCGTGCTGGCGCCGCAGCTGGGCCAGCTGCTGCTCGTCGGCTTCGCCGGCACCGAGCTCGCCCCCGACGACCGCCCCGTCCGCCTCCTGTGCCAGGCCAGGGCCGGCGGCGTCGTGCTGTTCGCCCGCAACATCGTCGACGCGGCTCAGCTGGCCCGCTTGACGGCGAGCCTCCGCGAGCACGCCTGGGCCTGTACGGGGCGTCCGCTGCTCGTGGCCATCGACGCCGAGGGCGGCCGCGTGATGCGCCTGGGCCCTGCCGCCGGGTACACGGAGACGCTGTCCGCCGCCGATCTGGGGCAGGCCAACGACCTCGCCGTCACCGAGCTGGAAGCCCGGCGCGTCGGCGCGCGCCTGCGCCGGGCCGGGATCAACTGGAATCTGGCTCCGGTGGTCGACGTGGGCTACAACCCGGCCAATCCCGTCATCGTGGGCCAGGGCCGCAGCTACGGCGCCAACCCGCTGCGGGTCACGCAGCACGCGCGCATGTTCATCCGCGGCATGCGCGACGCGGGCATTCTCACCGCCCTCAAGCATTTCCCGGGCCACGGCTCCAGCTTCACCGACTCGCACCTCGGCTTCGTCGACGTCACCGACACCGCCAACCACGACGTCGAGCTACTGCCCTACCGCATCCTCATCGCCGAGGGCCTGGCCGACAGTGTGATGACCGCACACGTGGTGAACCGCTGGCTCGACCTCTGGCACCCGGCGACGCTGTCCAGGCCCACCGTGACCGGCCTGCTCCGGGAGCGGCTCGGCTACGACGGGCTCGTGGTCAGCGACGACCTCCGCATGGGCGCGATCGAGCAGCACTACGGGATCGGCGACGCGGCCGTGCGCGCGCTGGTCGCCGGCGTCGATGTGTTGCTGATCGCCAACGACGAGCTTTCCGACGGCCGCTCGGCGTCGGAGGTGGTGCTGGCCGCTATCCACGGCGCCCTGGCCAGCGGGCGGCTCGACCCCGTCCGGGTCGAGGGCGCGCTCGCCCGGGTCGCGTCGCTCAAGGCTCGCCTGCCCGCCGACTCCCCCCGGGGAGGCGTTGGTCTCAGCTTACCCCGTGACCCAGCCGCCGCTGGGATGCAGGATCTGGCCCGTGAGGTAGCCGGCCTCGTCGGCGGCCAGGAAGGTCGCGCAGTAGGCGACGTCCTGCACGCCGCCGAAGCGACGCACCGGTAGCTCGGCCAGGCGACGCGTTCGGTACTCGGGCGTCATCACGTTGCGGCTCATCTCCGTCTCGATCCCGCCGGGGGCGATGGCGTTCACGGTGATGCCGTGCTGGCCGAGCTCGCTGGCCATCGCCCGGGTGAAGCTCTCGATGGCGCCCTTGGTCGCGGCATAGCCGGCGAAGCCGCCCGCCGGGCCGACCGCCCGCTGGGCGAGCTGGGACGACAGGTTGATGATCCGGCCGTGCCGGCGCTCGATCATCCCCGGCAGCGCGTAGTAGCTGCAGAGCATGGTGCCGGTGACGTTGACGCCGAACATCTGGGCATAGCGGACCACGGGGATCTCGCGGAACGGGCCGTGGATCATGATGCCGGCGTTGTTGACGAGCACGTCGAGCCGGCCGAGCTGACGCTGCACGGTCTGGACGAGCGCCTGCACCTGGTCTTCCCGCGACACATCGGCCTGGACGCCGAGGGCCCGGCGCCCCTGCTTCTCGATCTCGCGCACGGCCTCGGCGGCCGGCCCGGGGCTGGCGTTGTAGTTGACGGCGACGTCGGCCCCGGCGCGGGCCAGGGCCAGGGCGATGGCCCGGCCGAAGCCCCGGCTGCCGCCAGTCACCAGCGCGACGCGCCCCTCGAGCCTCATCGTTGGCTCAGGTAGTGCTCGGCGATCTCGATGGGCCGCGCGATCCAGACGTCCTTCTTGGCCCGGATGTGCTGGATCAGCCGCTCCACCATCCGCATCCGCGAGGGACGGCCGATCACCTGGGGATGGCCCATCAGGTTGAAGAACCCGCCCTCCTCGTAGGCGCCCTCGAACTCCTCACGCCAGATCTCGAAGACGTCCTCCTGACTCCAGATGCCGTTGCCCACCGGGGGCACGGCACTGAAGCCGAAGTAGACCCAGTCGTCGTTGCACCAGGCAGTGGGCAGCTCCACCAGGTCGCCGTAGCCGGTCTTGTGGCAGTAGGGCAGGTCGGCGTCCATCAGGTTGGAGTGATAGACGAAGTCGTGTTTCCGCAGCAGCTCCATGGTGTGGCGGCTGGGGTCGCAGGAGGGCGCGCGCGAGCCCCGGGGCCGCACGTCGAGCACTTTCTTGAAGATGTCGAGCGTCTTGACGAGCAGGGCCTCTTCCTCCTCGGGCCCCGAGAGGAAGAACGGCTTCTCGTGCAGGTAGCCGTGATGGCCGACCTCGTGGCCCCGGCGCACGATCTCCCGGCAGATGTCGGGGTAGCGCTCGATGATCCACCCCGGGATGAACCAGCCGGCCTTGATCGCGTAGCGGTCGAGCACCCCGAGAATCCGCGGCGTCCCCGTCTTGGGCCCGTAGGCGCCCATGCCCATGTGCAGCGGCCGCTCGGCCAGCGCGGGGTCGCGGTGGAGCCAGGGGCTCTCGCCGTCCAGGTCGAAGGTGAGAGCCACCGCGCAGCGCGCTCCGTTCGGCCACCCGATCGTCGGTCCCATTCGTTCCCTCCCTTCGCGTTCCTAGGCGCGTAGAGCCTATCATCTCTGCAGCAGCCGCTCGACCTCGCTCCGCGTGGGCAGGGACGCTTGAGCTCCCCGACGCGTGCACGCGAGCGCCGCCGTCGCGTTGGCGAACCTCAGCGCCGGGGCCAGCTCGGCTCCCTCGGCCAGCGCCACGGCCAGCGCCCCATTGAAGGCGTCGCCGGCCGCCGTGGTATCGACCGCCACGATGGGGAACGCCGGCGCATGGTGCAGGCCGGCCGGGCCGTGGGCCAGCACCCCCTCCTCGCCCAGCGTCACGACGACCACACCCGCTCCCCGCTGGCGCAATCGCCCGGCCGCCTGCGCGGCCTCGGCCCTGTCCCGGACCGGTACGCCGCCGAGCCGCTCGGCCTCGCCCCCGTTGGGCGTGAGGTAATCGACGAGCGCCAGGAACTCCAGCGGGGCATCCGGCGGTGGCGCGGGGTTGAGGATGGTGATCGCCCGCCGCCGGCGGGCGGCCTCGAGCGCCCAACCGACACTGGCCAGCGGCGTCTCGAGCTGACACACGACGACCTGGGTCCAGGCGAAGTCCTCGTCCCGCGCTCTCAGGTGCTCCACGTCCAGCGCTCGGTTCGCCCCCGGAGCCACCGCGATCTGATTCCGACCCTCGGTGTCGACGACGATGAGCGCGGTGCCGGTCGCCGCCACGGCGCTGGCCACCACACCGTCGACACCGATCCCTTCCCCGGCCAGGGCCTGGCGGATCGCGCGACCCGAGGCGTCGTCGCCGACGCAGGCGATCAGCCGGACCTCGGCGCCCAGCCGGCGCGCGGCCACCGCCTGGTTGGCGCCCTTGCCACCGTGGTTGACGAGCAGGGTCCCCCCGCTGACCGTCTCGCCCGGGCGCGGCAGGCGAGCGACCTGCACCGTGAAGTCGACGTTGGCCGAGCCGACTACCAGGACGCGGGGCACAACCGCTCGAGGAGCAAGGGCAGGAAGCGCTCGGTGTCCACGCGCCGGGCTGCCCGACAGTTCGGCGGACCGGGGACGCGGCGCGTCGCCCCGTCCCCGCCGATCTCCAGGCGCACCGCCTCCCACTCCACCAGCGTGGGATCGAGGGCAACGGCGACCGCGAGGGGATCGTGCAGATACATCGCGTCGCCGTCGATGCGGAATGCCCGCCGGGTGAAGGCCAGGATTCGGGCGGCGGCGGGCTCGGGCGCGCCGCTCAGCGCGGCTTCGAGCGCCTGCCGCTCGAGCACGGCCTGGCGGGTGGCGTCGAGGGGAACGAGGTCCAGCTGGAATCCCGCCGCCAGGACCCGGGTGGCCGCCTCGGGGTCGACGTGGATGTTGAACTCGGCGGTCGGCGTCACGTTGCCCGGCACGTCGACGGCGCCTCCCATCGCGACCAGTCGCCCGAGACCAATCATGGCCCGGCTGTCGGATTCCAGGGCCAGGGCCACGTTGGTCAGCGGACCCAGGGCCACCAGCCGGAGCCGACCGCCGTGCCGGCGCGCGGCCTCCACCATGGCGGCGGCCGCCGGCTCGGGCGCCGGCCGCACCGTGACGGGCGGCCAGTCGTCGAGGTCTCCGAGCCCGTCCTCGCCGTGGTACCGGCCCGCGGTGGTCAGCGGCCTCGACAGGGGCTTGGCGGCCCCGGCCGCTACCCGGGGAAACGGCGTGGGCTGGCGCAGCGCCAGCAGACGGAACACGTTGAGCGTGCCGCGCTCGAGAGGCGTGTTGCCGGCCACCGTCGTGAGCACTTCCACCCTGGCCTTCCGGGAACCCCACGCCAGCAGGAGGGCCAGGGCGTCGTCGATGCCGGGGTCGGTATCGATGAGCAGGGGGATCACGGAATCACTCATCGGGTGCCGCGCATCTTAACGTAGAATGGCTTAGACTTCCCCACCCGAGGAGGGCGGAATGGACATCCGGATCAAGTACTGCGGGGAGTGAAACTACCTCCCTCAGGCCTCCAGTTTGCAGGCCGCGATCAAGGAGAAGTACGGGATCACCGCCCGGCTCGAGGAAGGCATGGGCGGCATCTTCGAGGTCTTCATCGACGACAAGAGCGTGTTCTCCAACCAGACGAGCTATCGGTTCCCCGAGGCCGAGGAGATCTTCGCGAAGATCGACGCCGCTAGGAAGTAACCCCGAGCGCCAGCTCCTCACGAAAGTCCGGACCGGCCACGGCCAGCAAGGCCGCGGCCCGTTCTGTTTCGCTCCGCCCACGTAACGCGGCGGCCCCGTGCTCGGT
The DNA here is from genome assembly GCA_035709005.1 of Candidatus Methylomirabilota bacterium. Lineage (NCBI taxonomy): Bacteria > Methylomirabilota (SeqCode) > Candidatus Methylomirabilota bacterium. The sequence continues at coordinate 27,881 of DASTFB010000051.1, forward strand.
GACGACCCAGTCCACGAGGACGCGCGGCGTCGTCACCGCCGCGCCCCGCGCCAGGCGGGGCACGATGCGCGACACGCTGCCGTCGCGGCCCGTCGAAGGCAAGGCGATGATCGCGGCGCCGCCCCGCGAGCGCGAGGCGCCGAGCACGAAATCGAGCTGCCCGCCGATACCGGCCACCTGCCGCGGCCCCAGGCTCTCGGCGGTCACCTGACCGGTGAGGTCGACCTCCAGGGCGGAGTTGACGGCCACGAAGCGGTCGAGGGCAGCCACGACCTGAGGATCGTGCACCCACTCGGACGACTCCATGTTGACCACGGGGTTGTCGTGCAGGAAGTCGAAGAGCCGGCGCGTGCCCATGGCTTCGGCGATGTCCATCCGCCCCCGATGCAGGCGCTTGCGGGCGCAGGTGACCACCCCGCGCTCGACGAGCGTCACGCCGGCGTCGACGAGCAGCGAATGAAGGGCGAGCTCTCGGTGATCGCCGAGAGCCTCCAGGACCGCCTGGGGGATGGCCCCCACGCCGACCTGGACGGTGGCGCCGTTCGGGATTAGCTCGGCCACGTGCCGGCCGATGGCGCGCTCGACGTCGCCCAGCGGCGGCGAGGGATAGGCCAGGAGCGGCTCGTCCACCTCCACCCAGGCGTCGATCTGGCTCCGGTGCAGGCAGGCGTTGCCCCGGGAGCGGGGCATGTTGGGGTTGACCTGGGCCAGGACGAGCGGAGCCCGGCGCGCCGCGGGCAGCGTGATCCCCACCGCCACGCCCAGGCTCAGGTAGCCGCGGGCGTCCGGCGGCGCGCAGTGGACCAGCACGCAGTCGGGCGCCCACCGGCCACCATGCCCGAAGTCTCGAACCAGGTCGAAGTAGCGCGCCGGCACGAACTCCACGCGGCCGCGGCGGCGCGCGTCCTCCAGGCGCGGCGACATGTGCCAGGTCGCCACGCGCAGCGCCGCCATCTCCGGGCGAGCGAACGGGTAACCGCCCAGATGAATGCCGACCATGAGGGCCACGTCCTGGAGCCGATCGGCCTGGCGGCAGACCTCCGCCACCAGCGCCACGGGCTCGCCGCAGCCCGGAGGGACCAGGACCTTCATTCCCGGACGCAGCCGGGCCACGGCGTCGGCGAGCGTGGTGCGGGCGAACGATCGCATGTCGCGCGGTAGAATGCCGGCATGAAGCCATGCCGGCAAGCCCCGGCGAAGGGGCACGTCGCCTTCGTCTCCGGCGGCAGCCGCGGCATCGGCCGGGAGATCGCCCTGGCCCTGGCCCGCGCGGGATTCGCCGTCGGGCTCGGCGCGCGCGACCTGCCCCAGCTCGACAAGGCGGTCGCCGAGGTGCGGGCGCTGGGTGTCGCGGCCGAAGGCGTGACGCTGGACGTGACCGACCCCGACCTGGTGAGCGCGGCGGCCCGGAGCGTGGCCGCGCAGCTCGGGCCCGTCGGCGTGCTCGTCAACAACGCGGGCGTCGCCGAATCGGCGCCGCTGGTGAAGGCCGACCTCGCCCACTGGGAGCGGCACCTGCGGGTCAACGCCACCGGCCCCTTCTTGCTCATCCGCGCGATGCTGCCCGGAATGCTGGAGCGAGGCTGGGGGCGCATCGTCAACATCGCGTCGCTGGCCGGCCTGCACGGCGCGCCCTACGTGAGCGCCTATACCGCGTCCAAGCACGCGCTGGTCGGCCTCACCCGGGCCCTGGCCGCCGAGGTGGCCGGCCGGGGCGTCACCGTCAACGCCGTGTGCCCGGGCTACGTCGCCACCGACATGGTCTGGCAGGGCGCGCGGAGCATCGCGGCCCGGACCGGCCGCACCGTCGAGCAGGCCGTGCAGGCCATGGCCGCGATGAATCCCGGCGGCCGGCTGATCGAGCCGGCCGAGGTCGCGGCGGTCGCGGTGAGGCTCGTGCACGACGACACGAGCAATGGCGCGACGATCATCCTCGACGGCACGGAGGAATCCTCATGACCGAGCGGACCCGCCCCGTCAATCCGCCCGCGCTCGCCAAGGCGGTCGGCTTCTCTCACGGCGTGGAGGCCACCGGCGGTCGCCTGCTCTTCATCGCCGGCCAGGTGGCCCGCGATGGCGCTGGCAACGTCGTGGGCAAGGGCGACCTGGTCGCCCAGTTCCGCCAGGTGTGCGAGAACCTCCGCACCGTGGTCGCGGCGGCCGGCGGCCAGCTCGCCGACGTCGTGAAGCTGACGATCTACGTGCTCGACGTCGACGCCTACAAGGCCAGCCTCAAGCCCCTGGGCGCCGTGTACCGCGAGTACTTCGGCCGCCACTTCCCGGCCATGACGCTGGTCGGCGCCCGCGACCTCTTCGATGCTGCCGACGGATGCCTGATCGAGATCGAGGGGATGGCGGTGCTGCCCTGAGCTCGGTCCGGGCCGAGCGGCGGCGCATCCGGCACGCGTTGCCCGACGTCCGCTGGCCCACACGTGAGGAGGCGACGGGCGCGCTGTGGTTCTCCCCCGCCCGCATCGGCGGGCTGGCGGTGGCCGAGCGCACGTGGGTCCCGGCCATGGTGCCGTGGCGGGCCACGGAGGACGGGGTCGTCACTCCCGAAGTTCTCGAGTGGTACGCGCGCTTCGCCGAGGGTCAGCCCGGCGCGCTCGTGGTCGAGGCCACCGGCATCCGTGACATCCCGAGCGGTCCCCTGCTGCGCATCGGCGACGACCGCTTCATCCCCGGGCTCTCCACGCTCGTCGACGTCGTTCGCCGGAAGAGCGAGGGACGCACGCGGCTCTTCATCCAGATCATCGACTTCCTCGCCGTCAAGCGGCGGCCGGAGCCCGCGACGTTTTTCGATCGTTACCTGGCGATCACGCCGGAGCTCCGGCGGCGGCTGGCGACGGCGCTCGGCGCCGACCGCTGGCGCGAGGCCCCCGAGGCCGACGTGCGAGCTCGGCTCGCGGGCGCCGAGCGGGCCCTGCTGGAAGCGGTCTTGACGAGCCGGGAGCTGGAGGCGCTCGACTACGGCTATCGCGAGCGGGTGAGCGATACGCACTTGCCGTGGATCCGAGACCTGCCCCGCGTGCTACCTGGGCTCTTCGCCGAGGCCGGCCGGCGGGCCCGCGAGGCCGGCTTCGACGGCGTGGAACTGCACTACGCCCACGCCTACACGATGGCCTCCTTCCTCTCCCGCCTGAACGCGCGCGAGGACGGCTACGGCGGCTCGCGCGAGCACCGCGTGCGCCTGCCGCTGGAGGTGCTGGCGGCCGTACGCGGGCGCGTTGGCCACGACTACGTCGTGGGCATCCGCTACCTCGGCGACGATGTCGTCGCGGATGGCAGCCGGATCGACGATGCGGTCTGGTTCGGGGCGCGCTTCGCCGCATCCGGCGTCGATTACCTCTCCGTGTCCAAGGGCGGGCGGTTCGAGGACGCCCGGCAGCCCAAGGTCGGCGAGGCGGTCTATCCCTACACCGGGGAATCGGGCTACGAGTGCATGCCCACCGTCGTCTCCGACGAGCGGGGGCCGTTCGGGCGGAACGTGCCGCTGGCCGCGGCGATCCGCGGCACCGTTCGCGAGGCCGGCCACGAGACGCCGGTCGTCACCAGCGGCGGCATCTTCTCCTTCGACCAGGCCGAGGGCATCCTGCGCCGCGGCGAGGCCGACTTCGTCGCGGCCGCTCGCCAGACGCTGGCCGACCCCGACTGGTTCAAGAAAGTGCGGCTAGGCCTCGGCGGCCTCGTCCGGCGCTGCGAGTTCACGAACTACTGCGAGGGCCTCGACCAGCGGCACAAGCAGGTGACGTGCAAGCTCTGGGACCGCCGGTTCGGGCCCGGCGAGCCGGCTGTACGGCTGGCTGCCGACGGCAAGCGCCGGCTGACCCCGCCCTCGTGGCGGCTCAGCGAAAGTGACGCAGCACGTAGCGGTGGTCGCGGTAGCTGAGGACGGCGCCCTCTTCGACGATCTTCTCCACCAGGATGCCGCCGTCGAGCGTCTCGCCTTCCAGATAGCGACGGCCGTTGATGAAGACCTTGCGGTCTCCCGGGCTCTGCGCGTACACGAGGGCCTCCAGCCGCAGCTGGGACACGGCCGCCCGGAACGATGGAGGCAGATCGGCGGGGACCGCGGCCTTGACGCTCGCGCCCGCCGAGCCGGCGGAAGGCGGTGGCGCCGGGGTTCCCGCGGCTGCGCCGCGCGCGACTTCCACCTCTCGAGCCGCGTCCGAGCCGGGAACCGTGATCCTGACGCGTGGCCCGGACTCGGCGGTACGCACGCTCGAGCCCGGATCGGGAATCTCGGGTCCCCCGATCCGACGCTCGTTCGAGGCGCTGGCCGGAGGAGCGGGGGGCGCCGACACAGGCTCCGCCGGCTGGGCGCCAACGGGAGCAGCCGTCGAGGGCGCCGACGCGACGACGGCCGGAGCAGGCTCGGTTGACGGCGGCGATCCGGGCGGCACGGCAGCGGCAGCCGCCGCCGAAGCCGGCGCGTCGGATGCCGCCGGTGGTGGGCCCGCCGCGTCCGCAGCCGGTGCTTCGGCCTGCGTCGTCGGCGACGGAGCGGGCGGCGTCTCGGGGCGGTACCAGAGCAGCAGCGCCAGCAGCCCCGCGTTGACGAGCAGCACGCCCGACACGACGGGCACCCAGATGCGCCGGCCGGCCGCGCTCGGGCCGTGGACGGTGGCCAGGTCGGGAATCGCGCGCCCTCGCCGCTGCCGCTCGACCTTTCTCAGGGCTTCGAGGATGTAGGACATGCGCGCCTACCGTGCCGCCGCCGACAGCCGTGGCTTGCCGGGCTCACGAACCGCCGCGCTCAGATGGGCTAGCGTCTCCTCGCCGGCGATGCCGTCGTCGGCCAGTAGCCGGCTCCGCTGGAAGGCCGTGACCTCGCGGATGACGTCGGGGTCGTAGACGTCGCTCTCGGTGTCGAGGGACGCGCCGTTCACGGCGACGAGCTGGCGCCGCAGCCATCGCACGTCGGGGCCCCGCTGGCCGGGCACCAATACGCTGTCTGACAGCGGGGCCGACCAGAGCAGCACGAACGCCCCGTTCCAGTACTGGTCGATCTCGGCGAGCGGGAACATGAGCTGCTGACCCCCGAAGTCCAGTGTGGCCCGCTGCTCTTCCAGAGCGATCACGGTGGCGAAGTACTGCTCGCCGGCCCGCATGCGCAGCTCGATGACGGCGGGCAGATCCAGCCGGCGCAGCCAGCCCCAGGTGCCGTTGCGGGCCAGGCAGCGCAGGCCCGCCGCCTGCCCGAACTGGCACACGTCGGCGGCGTCGGAGAAGCGAAGCCCCCAGCGGGCGAACAGGGTGGAGAAGGCCTTTGGCCTGTCCGTCCGCATGGAAGGGCTCGTCAAGACCTCCTCGAGGGGGATCTCGAGCCCGGGCACCGCGGGCGGGCCCGCCGCTCCATTGCCGGACAAGGCCGGCGGCATGTCGGTCGCGGTCACCAGCGCGACACCGCTCACGTCGCCGGCAGGCTTCGAGGCGCTGAACACGTCGGGCAGCCGATCGGTGGTGACGAGCACGGCCGCCAGCGCCAGCACGCTCACCCCAGCGCCCAGCCACGGCCACCGGCGGCGTGCGATCCGGGCTCCCCGGACCTCCCGCGCCGCCCGCCGGACCGTGCGCGCGTCGACCCAGCTCCTCGTGCTCGCGTAGGCTCCCAGCAGCGCGCGGTCGCAGATGACGTTGATCAGGCGCGGCACGCCGCGGGACAGACGGTGGATCTCTCGCAGGGCCCAGGGCGAGAAGAGCATCCGCGTCCGACCGGCCACGGCGAGGCGATGGATGATGTAGGCGCGGGTCTCGTCGAAGCTGAACGGCCGCAGGTGATAGCGCGCCGTCACCCGCTGGGCCAGCTGCCGCAGCTCCGGCCGCTCCAGCAGGGCCCCGAGCTCGGTCTGGCCGATGAGGATGATCTGCAGGAGCTTGTCGCGGGCGGTCTCGAGGTTGGTGAGGAGCCGCACCTGCTCCAGCACGTCGGCGCTGAGGTTCTGGGCTTCGTCGATGATGAGCACGGTGCGACGGCCGCGTTCGTGGGCGCTCAGCAGGTGACGGTACAGGCTGTCCACGAGCAGCTTGACGCTCGTGGCGCCCGGCTGGTAGGGCACACGCAGCTCGTCGCAGACGGCGGCGAGCAGCTCGTGGCTGGTGAGGCGGGGATTGAAGATCAAGGCCACGTCGACGTCCGCGGGAAGCTGCTCGAGCAGACAGCGGCACATCGTCGTCTTGCCCGTGCCCACCTCGCCGGTGAGCTGCACGAAGCCGTCCCCCTGACTGATCCCGTAGATCAGGTGGGCCAGGGCCTCCCGATGGCGCTCGCTCATGTAGACATAGCGAGGATCCGGGGTGAGGGAGAACGGCAACTCGGCGAGGCCGAAGTGCTCGGCGTACATTCGGGTTATTCCATATCCAGCAGACAGAGGTCCGCCCGGCCGGCGGCGACGATCGAGTTGACGTCGGCGGGCGTGGCCGTCATGGTCGGCACGCCCGCCTCGTGGCGAATGCGGTCGCTGAGGGCTATCCGGTCAACGGAGATCACGTCACAGCCGCGGGCTTTCAGCATCCGGGCCGCCTCCACCGAGGCCTCTGGCGTCTTCATGGCGATTCTCGCGGACAGGGGCTTGCCGGCAGGCCAGACCGCGCGCACGGCGTCGACCAGGTCGAGCGAGGCGCCGTGAGCCAACTCGATCTCGAGCAGGTCGAACCCCGTCTCGCTCGCCATTCGAGCGGTACCCGGTGCCCTGGGGCCGGCCACCCGCAGGCCGACCGCCGCTTTCGGCTGCTTGTGAAGGGCGTCCCGCCGCCAGGCCGTCAGGCGCCGGGGCTCGCACGTCTCCGTGGTGTGGGGCTGCCGGCCCGCGTCGCTCGGCGCGGCGATCACCAGCCCCGCGTCACCGGCGGCCGGAGATGCCGGGTCTGCTGCAGAAACGACGAGCCGGTTGCTGAGGACGAGGTCCCGCAGCCGGAAGGGCGTGAGCGCGGGAGGCGGGGCCGGCTCGACCGGCACCGCGGCGCCGCTCTGCTGGGCGGCCACGTCGGCGAACCAGCGCTCGAGCGTCTCCACGAACCTGGCGTCGCGCGCCCGCAGCGTGTCGTACGTGACGCGCAGGCTCCGCGTGAGCAGGCTGAACGCGAACTGCAGCGGCTCCAGGCGGCCGACGTAGCGCTCGGTCTGCTCGAACCACTCCAGGCTGGCCTGGGCCGCCCGCTGCAGGGCCTCGACGTGGGGCCGCCGCTCGCGCTCGTAGGCCGCCAGCGCTTCGGCCACGCGCGGGGACCGGCGCAGCGCCGCGCTCAGCGCGATGGCGTCCTCCATCGCCAGCCTGGTTCCCGAGCCGACGGAGAAGTGGGCGGTGTGAGCGGCGTCGCCCACGAGGACGATGTTGCCCCAGTGCCAGCGGGTGTTGCGCACGGTCGGGAAGCGCCGCCAGAGCGAGCGGTTCTTGAGGATGCGGTGGCCGCCGAGCTCACGAGCGAACAGGCCCTCCGTGAAGGCCACGGTGTCGTCCTCGGTGGCCGCGTCCAGGCCGGCCCGCACCCAGGTGGCGGGGGTCGTCTCCACGATGAAGGTCGACAGCCGCTGGTCGTAGCGGTAGGCGTGCACCCGCCAGAGGCCGTGCTCGCTCGCCTTGAAGAAAAAGGTGAAGGCCCGGAACGGAAACGTCGTGCCCAGCCACACGAAGCGATTGGACCGCCAGTCGATCTCGGGGCCGAAGCGCTCGGCATGGCGGGTGCGGAGGGCGCTGTTGACCCCATCGGCGGCGACGACCAGGTCGGCGTCGGCGAGCTGCGCCGGATCGGCCACCTCCCGCTCGAACTGGAGCCGCACGCCCAGCTGCCGGCAGCGGCGCTGCAAGATGTCGAGCAGCTCCTGGCGGCTCAGCCCGGAGAACCCGTGCCCGGCGGAGGTGAGCACCTGACCCTGGTAGTGGATGTCGATGTCGTCCCAGTGGGTCAGGGCCCGGCTGATCTCGGCGCCGCTCTCGGGGTCGGCCTCGGTGAAGTGCCCGAGCGTGGCGTCGGACAGCACGACGCCGAAGCCGAACGTCTCGTCGGGCCGGTTGCGCTCGATGACGGTGACGTCGTGGGCGGGGTCGGCCTTCTTCATGAGGATGGCGAAGGAGAGCCCCGCGGGTCCCCCACCGATGCTCACGATCCGCACACTTGATTGTAGGCCCAAACCCCCGCCTGTACACTCAACCATCGTGCTTCCAGCCCCTCAGGCCGGCTTCCTGCCCTTCGTCCGCCGCTGGTTCGAGGCGGCCTTCGCCGAGCCCACCCGGCCGCAACAGGAGGGCTGGCCAGCGATCGCCTCCGGCCGAGACACGCTCATCGTGGCGCCTACGGGCTCCGGCAAGACCCTGGCGGCGTTCCTGTGGGCCCTGGACCACCTCCACCGGCTGGGGCTCGAAGGCCGCCTCGAGGATCGCGTGTACGTCGTGTACGTGTCGCCCCTGCGGGCGCTGAACAACGACATCGAGAAGAACCTGCGCGAACCGCTGGCCGGGATCCGGGCCGCCGCCGCCACGGACGGCCTGTCGCTCCCCGAAGTGCGCGTGGCCGTCCGCACCAGCGACACGCTGGCGGCCCAGCGCCAGGCCATGACGCGGCGGCCGCCCCACGTGCTCATCACCACGCCCGAGTCGCTCTACATCCTGCTCACCGCCGAGCGCTTCCGCCCGGCGCTGGCCCAGGCCCGCTTCGTCATCGTCGACGAGGTGCACGCCTTGATGGCGAGCAAGCGCGGCGCTCACCTGGCCCTGTCCCTGGAGCGGCTGCAGGCCCTGGCCGAGTCGGAGGACGGCGGCCGCCGACCGCAGCGGATCGGGTGCTCGGCCACCGTGCGACCGGTGGAGGAGGCCCTGGCTTTCCTGACCGGCACCACCGGGCGCGAGGCCGTCGTCGTCGACGCCGGATTCTCGCGTGAGCTCGAGCTTCACGTGATGGCTCCGGTCGACGACTTCCTGACGAGCCCGAGCGACACGATCTGGGACGCCGCCCTGCAGCAGATCACGGACCTGGTCGAAGCTCACCGCACCACGCTCGTGTTCGCCCAGAGCCGGCGCTCGGCGGAGCGCCTGGCTCGCGACCTCGACGACCGGATCGGCGGCGGACGGGTGGCCGCTCACCACGGCTCGCTGTCCCGTCGGGCACGTCTGGAGGCGGAGGGCCGGCTCAAGGCCGGCGAGCTGAAGGCCCTGGTGGCCACCTCGTCGCTGGAGCTCGGCATCGACGTCGGCGCCATCGACCTGGTCGTCCAGGTCCAGTCGCCCCGGAACATCGCCGCCGGCCTGCAGCGGGTGGGCCGGGCCGGTCACCAGCTCTCGCGCGTGTCCCGCGGCCGCATCGTGGTCACGAAGGGCGAGGAGCTGATGGAGGCGGCGGCGGTAGCGCGCTCCATCCGCGAGCGCACGCTCGACCGTCTCACCATGCCGGAGGCGCCGCTCGACGTCCTGGCTCAGCAGATCGTGGCTGCCGTCGCCGCCGAGTCCACCGGAGTGGACGCGCTCTACGCCCGCTTCCGGCAGGCCGCCCCCTACCGCTCCCTCGGGCGCGAAGACTTTCTGAGCGTCGTCCGCGCGCTGGCCGACCCGTTGCCGGCCGAAGTCAAGGGCGTGGCCCCGCGGATCCTCTGGGACCGCATCAATGACCGGCTGCACGCGCGGCGGGGCAGCCGCTTCCTGGCCCTGACCTCGGGCGGGACCATCCCCGACGCCGGGCTTTACGACGTCTTCGTGGCCGATACCGACCTGAAAGTCGGCACGCTCGACGAGGAGTTCGTCACCGAGAGCCTGCCCGGGGACGTGTTCCTCCTGGGCTCCAACGCCTGGCGGATCGTCAAGGTGCGGGGCAACCGGGTCCTGGTCGAGGACGCTCAGGGGATGTCTCCCACGATTCCCTTCTGGAAAGGCGAGCATCCTTCGCGGTCCTGGGACCTGGGGCTGGCCGTCGGGCGCCTGCGCCGCGACGCCGCCGAGCGCCTGGACGCTCCCGACTTCGCGGCGTGGGCGGCCGAAGAGTGCGGGCTCGATTCCCGCGCGGCCGCCGCCATGCGGGCCTGGCTGGTCAAAGCGGGTGAGGTGCTGGACGGCGTCCCCGACGACCGCGGCATCGTCGTCGAGTCCTTCGCCGACGAGATGGGCGGCCGCCACGCCATGATCCACTCGGTCTTCGGCATGCGGGTGAACGGGGCCTGGGGCATGGCCCTGCGCGAGAAGCTGCGCCGGGTCTTCGGGCTGGTCGCCGAGGCGAGCCACGTGGACGACGGAATCTTGCTGTCCTTCGCCCCCGGCCAGGTGCCGCCGTCGCCGGAGCGGCTGGTCACGCTGGTGACGTCCGAGGAAGTGGACGCGCTGCTGGGCCGGGCGCTGATCGGCTCGCCGCTCTTCGGCACGCGGTTCCGGCACGCCGCGGTGCGGGCGCTGTTCATTCCGCGGACCCAGGGCGGCGAGCGGGTGCCGGCCTATCTGCTGCGGCTCAAGGCCGATGCCCTGATGGAATCCGTCGGCGGCCAGGCGGAGTTCCCGATCGTCGCCGAGACCCTCCGGGAGTGCTTCGCGGACGCCCTCGACGTCCCTCGCCTCAAGCGGCTCCTGGAGCGGCTGCACGACGGCGAGCTGTGGACGCGTCACGTCGACGCGGCGCTGCCGTCCCCCTTCGTCTATCCGCTGCTGCTGGCCTGGGACTGGGCGTACCTGGACGCGGGCCATGCCGAGGAGCGGCGCAGCGACGCCGTCGCCATGCGCAAGGCCTGGAGCGTGGCGCCGGGGCCCCTGCGGCCCGACATCGTGGCCGGGGTGGAGGCGGACCTGGGAAAGACCAGGCCCGAGCGCCGGGCCCGCAACGCCAACGAGCTGGCCGCGATCCTGGACGACCTCGGCGATCTGACCGACGACGAGGTCGCCGCCCGCGTGACGGACGCGCCCGAGCTTTTGATCGCCGCGCTGGCTGCGGAGGGCCGCGTGGTCGCCATCGCCACGGGCGGACGGCGGGCCTGGATTCCCGCGACCGATGCGGCTCTCTACGCGTCGCTGGCCACCGACGAGGGCCTCGAGCGCGTGACGCTGCGCACGGTGCGCACCCGAGGGCCGCTCACGGCCGGCTGGCTCGCGGAGCGGTACGGCGTCGCAAGCGCCGACGCCGCTCGGGTCCTGGAGCGTCTCGCCGCGCGCGGGCTCATGCGTCGCGGCGAGTTCCTGGCCGGCGCTGGCGAGCCGCAGTACGTGCACATCGCCGTCCTCGACGAGGTGCAACGCCGTCAGGTCCACGCGCGCCGGGTCCCCCGGCCGGTCGCGAGAGCCGACCAGCTCTCGGCGGCTGTCCTGCGCCGTCACCACCTGCACCCCGATCATCGTCTGGTGGGCCCCGCCGGCGTGCTGGCCGCGCTGGAGCTGCTGCAGGGCGAGGACTTCGCCGTGCGGGTGTGGGAGCACGCGCTGCTTTCGGGCCGGGTGGAGGCGTACGAGCGAGACTGGCTCGACCGGTTGGGGCTCGCCGGCGAGATCGTGTGGACCGTCTTCGAGCCGCGTGGGGCGGACCCCCGGCGCTGGGGGCGAATCGGGGTGGCGCTTCGGGAGAACATCGGCTGGCTGCGCGGTCGCCCGGCCGCGCCCGAGCTCGACCCGCGCACCAAGAACGTCCTGCGCCACCTGCAGCTGCGCGGCGCCTCGTTCGTCCAGGACATCGCCCGGGTGGCCGGCCTGAGCGGCGCGGACACGTTGACGGCGCTGTGGGACCTTTTCTGGGCCGGGCTGGTCAGTCCCGACTCCTTCAGCGCGCTCGCCGCCGGCATGGCTCCCGCGCGGCACGTGCCCTCCCGGAGTGTCCGGCGACGCCTCGGCCAGGCGCGGGGAGTCCTGCCCCGCCTGCCGTCGGTGGGCCGCTGGAGCGCGCTCGGCGAGGAGGACGCGTTGTCGCCCGAGCAGCGTGAAGAGGCCCGTGCCCAGCTGCTGCTGTCGCGCTATGGCGTGCTGGCCCGCGAACTCGCCGACGACTGGGGCAGTCTGCGTCACACGCTGCTCCGCATGGAGTACGGCGGCGAAGTGGTGCGCGGTTATTTCGTCGAGGGACTGTCGGGCGAGCAGTACGCGCTGGCCTCCGCGCTGGACGACCTGGTGGCCTCACCGCGCCGGGCCGAGCCGCACGTGCTGGTCAACATGGTGGACCCTGCCAACCTCTGGGGCCGGGTGTTCGTTCTGTCCCGGCCGGACGGCACCCGTGTGGCCGCACCGCGGATTCCCCAATCGTGGCTGGTGTTCCGCGACGGCCGGCCCGTGCTGCTCGCCGAGGGGCACGGCCGCGACCTCACCCCGCTGGCCGGCTGGGAGCCAGTTGATCTGCCGGGGGCCGTGCGAGCGCTGGCGGGCCTGGTGGAACGGCCCCTGGCTCTCCGACCACTGCGCCGGCTGCACGTGCTGACGTGGGCCGGGCAGCCCGTGCGCGCGACCGACGCGCTCGGCGCATTCCTCGACGCCGGCTTCACCGCCGACGGCCCCCGCCTCTCCTACGACGGCTACCCGGGCCCCCGGGCGTGGCGATAGCCGGTAGTCGCGACTCAGATCGGGTATCCGAGCGATCGCCGCGGGCGATTCCGGCGGGGCACGGGCGTGGCGATAGCCCGGGTGCCCGTGCCCTGTTAATGTAGTGTGCCGCGGCTACCGCGCGCGACGTCTCATCGCAGTC
>DASTFB010000052.1 GCA_035709005.1 Candidatus Methylomirabilota bacterium
CCCCAGCCAGCCGGGGCAGGACGTCCGTGGGTGGATGTTCAGACCCTGCGCGGTATGCCGTGATCGAAGCACCTCCGCCGGATCGGCCAGCACGGCGGCCGGCGATGGAACCTCAGGAAGGAGCCGGCCGTCCGGCCGGCGGAACCGCAGCGCGCCGGCGGGATCTCGATCGACCTGAAAGCCGTCCTCGTGGACGGCGCGATGGTGCCGCCGACAGAGCAGCGCGAGGTTCGAGAGCGTGGTCGGGCCGCCTTGCGCCCAATGACGGATGTGATGACCCTGGCCGAAACGCACGCCGCACCCGGGGAACCGGCAGCCCCGGTCCCGATGCTGGAGCGCCCTCCGTAACGCCGGAGGGATCGTTCGAGTCCGCGCGCCGATCTCCAGCAGGCGGCCGTCCTGGTCGTGGCGCATGATCACCCGGCTGGCGTCGCAGGCCAGGCGCTGGGACGTTCCAGCTGGAACGCGGGTGCCCTCTTCGAGGACGGACTGGCCGGGCGCCTCCGCGTTGGCCAGGACCTCGGCATCGACGTGAACCACGACCTGGTAGCGCTCGCCCGAGGCCCCGGGATCGAGGCCGTGGTGCAACGCCGTCTCCGCCAGCAGGGCCAGGGCGTCGGCCTGCTGCTGGGCCAGCGTGGAGATGTCCGGGACGACCAGGAACGTTCCCGCAGGAACATCGCCCGAGCCGCTGTCCGTCTCAGCGCGGCGTTCCAGCTCGTTGGTGCTCGCCTTCTGATACAACGCCTCCCGTGCTGCGGCCAGCGCCTGCATGACCAGCGCGCCGACCTCGGGCTCCAGCCGCCCCCGCAGCACCACCATGCCGTCGTCATCTTGATACACGTGCAGGGCCCGGCTCTTGTGGCGCTGTGCGGCTTCCCGGGCTTCAGCCTGCCGGTCGACCTTGCGCCAGCCCCTCACGATGCGCTCGACGTGCTCGGTGGTGCCGGCGCGTCCGACCGCCAGCAGCCGCTCTTCGGTCTCCGGGGTGGCCACCCGGGTCAGCGCCCTGACCTTCGAGTACGACAGCTCCCCGCGGGCGAGCGCCTGGGCCAGCAACGGCAACGCGCCCAGGGCCCGGGCCACGCGCACGTGCTCACGGGCGGCGCCGGGGGCCAGGCCCACTCGCCACGTCAACCAGTGGGCGCAGGACTTGAACCCGTTGCCCCAGCCGCCCTGCGCGTCGAACTCGCGAATCAGATCCAGGAGGCGAGCCGTGGCGGCGTCCAGGTGGGCCGCCAGCTCGGCGATCTCGTCGCCCAGCCGGTCGAGCTCTGCCGTGCGATCGTCAGTGGGAATACAAATCGGCGAGTGTATCTCCATGGCGCCCCCTTCGATGGGGCGACTCTACACCCGGATTTCGGCAGCTCCTGGCAGGCACGACGAGCGGCGATTTCGCGGGGATCCAGATTTTTCGCGACGAATCGACTCCCGAGACCCTGCAGGCGCTCTGTGGCCCGCTGGGCCGGTCCCAGTGAGGTGCTGCCCGCGGGCGGTCAGCGCGACCTCGGAGAAGTGTCAAGTGAGAAAATTTTCAGACGCCGCGCTTAGCACGTTGTGCGGCCGAGCGCGCGACTGTCCGGGCTCGCGGCCAGCTTGGATTCTCTATACACTAGGCCGACCTTCAGACCATGTCCGCCCTCCACGCGGATCCGAGGCCGCTCCTGGCCGTGCAGGACGTCACCGTCCGGTTCGGTGGCATCGTGGCCCTCGAGCGCGTGTCGTTCGACATCCGAGAGGGCCAGATCGTCGGGCTCATCGGTCCGAATGGAGCGGGCAAGACCACCCTCTTCAACTGTTTGAGCGGCCTGTACGCCCCCGAGCGCGGCGACGTGTGCTTCGCCGGTCGCTCGTTGCTCAGCGAGCCGCCGCACCGCATGGCCGGCCTCGGCATCGGGCGCACGTTCCAGAACGTCGCGCTCTTCGGGTCGATGACCGTTCTACAGAACGTGATGGTCGGCGTGCACGGCCGCACCCGCTCGGGCTTCGTCGGCAACGCCCTCCGGTTGCCCGCGGTCAGGCGGGAGGAGGCGGCGACGCGCGCGGCCGCCATGGAGCTCATCGCCTTTCTGAGCCTGGAGGCCGTGGCCTTCCACCCCGCCGCCGGGCTGCCCTTCGGCACCCTGAAGCGTGTCGAGCTCGCCCGGGCCCTGGCGGGCCGTCCGCGGTTGCTCCTGCTCGACGAGCCGGCCGGCGGCCTGAACCACGAAGAGGTCACGGCGCTGGCCACACTGCTGCGCGCGATCCGTGACGAGCGCGGCGTGACCATCCTGCTCGTCGAGCACCACATCGGACTGGTCATGCAGGTCTCCGACCACGTCGTGGTCCTCGATTTCGGTCGCAAGATCGCCGAGGGGCCGCCGGCGGCGATCCAGCGCCACGCCGAGGTGATCCGCGCCTACCTGGGAGGCGCCTGAGGTGCCGCCCCTGCTCGAGGTCGAGAACCTGCGCGCCCACTACGGCCTCACCGAGGCCCTGCACGGGCTGTCCTTCGTCGTGGAGGAGGGTGGTATCACGACGGTCCTTGGCGCCAACGGCGCCGGCAAGACGACCACGCTGCGGGCGGTTTGCGGCATGGTGAGGACCACCGGGACCATTCGCCTCGCGGGGGAGCGCATCGACCGACGACCGACCGAATCGATCGTGCGCCGCGGCATCGCGCTGGCCCCCGAGGGGCGCGGGACGTTCGCGCAGCTCACCGTCGAGGAGAATCTGCGCGTGGGCGCCTGGGGCCGCCGTGAGCGCGGCAACCCGGACGGCGACATCGTCCGGATGTACGAGCACTTTCCCGTGCTGCGCGAGCGACGCCGGCAGCTCGCCGGGACGCTGTCCGGCGGCGAGCAGCAGATGCTGGCGGTGGCGCGGGCCCTCATGCTTCGGCCGCGCCTGCTCCTCCTCGACGAGCCGTCTCTGGGGCTGGCGCCGCTCGTCGTGCGCGAGATCTTTCGCATCCTGGGCGCCATCAACCGCGAGCAGGGGGTGAGCGTCCTGCTGGTGGAGCAGAACGCCGCTCTGGCCCTGGACGTCGCCGACCACGCGTACGTCCTGGAGACCGGCCGGGTCATCCGCTCGGGGGCCGCCGCCGCCCTGCGCCAGGACGACGCCGTCCGCCGGGCGTATTTGGGCTACTGAGGCGGTCGTGGAGATCTTCCTCCAACAGGTCGTGGCCGGGATCGCCACGGGCGGCATCTACGGCGCGCTGGCGCTGGCCCTGGTGATGATCTACCAGGCCACCGACGTGGTGAATTTCGCTCAGGGCGAGATGGCCATGTTCAGCACGTACCTGGCCTGGAGCCTGCTGAACGCCGGCGTGCCGTACTGGGCGGCGTTCGTCGGCACGCTGGCCATCGCGCTGGTGGGCGGCATCCTGATCGAGCGCGTCGTCATCCGTCCCGTGGAGAACGCGCCCATCCTGGCCATCGTCATCGTATGCATCGGCCTGCTCGTCATCTTCAACAGCCTCGCCGGCTGGATCTACTCCTACATCCAGAAGCCGTTCCCGAGCCCGTTCCCCGAGCGCCCGCTTCGCCTGGGCGGCATCGTCTTCGGGGCCCACGACGTCGGGGCCATCGGCGTCACGCTGATCGTCCTGCTCCTGCTCTACCTGTTCTTCCGGTACACGCCATTGGGCCTGGCCATGCGCGCCGCCGCGCAGAACCCCGTCTCCAGCCGGCTGTGCGGCATCCGGGTGGGCTGGATGCTCGCCCTGGGCTGGGGGCTGGCCGCGCTGGTCGGCGCGGTCGCCGGGATGATGATCGCCCCCGTCGTCTTCCTCGACCCCAACATGATGGGAGGCATCCTGATCTACGCCTTCGCCTCGGCCACCCTGGGCGGCTTCACGAGCCCCGGCGGCGCCGTGCTGGGCGGGCTGATCGTCGGCGTGGTGGAGAACCTGGTGGGCACCTACGTCAGGTTCATCGGCACCGAGCTGAAGCTCACCGTGGCCCTCGCCATCATCATCGTCGTGCTCCTGGTCAAGCCGAGCGGGCTCTTCGGCCGCGCGGTCGTGCGGCGGGTGTGAGCCGATGAGCGTCCGCGACGTGGTCGCCGCCGCCGACCAGCTCCGCCGCGGCGCCGCCGTCAGGCACTGGTGGCTGGGGGGCGCGGTGCTGTTGTTCGCCGCCGCCTGTCTGCTGCCCTTCCTCATCAGCGGCTTTCGCGTGTTCCAGTTCACCCAGGTAGGGATCTACGCGATCGCGCTGCTCGGTCTGAACATCCTCACCGGCTACAACGGCCAGATCTCGCTGGGGCACGGCGCGTTCTACGCCGTCGGGGCCTACACCGCGGCCATCATGATCGACCGCTGGGCGGTGCCCTACGGCTGGACGGTCCCCGCGGCCGGCGTCCTCTGCTTCGTCGTCGGGTTCCTGTTCGGCATCCCGGCCCTGCGGCTGGAGGGCCTCTATCTGGCGCTGGCCACCTTCGCCCTCGCGCTGGCGGTGCCGCAGATCTTGAAGTACTTCGACGACTGGACGGGCGGCTCGCAAGGCATCGTGCTGAGCAAGCCGGAGCCGCCGCCGGGCCTGCCGCTCACCGCCGACCAGTGGCTCTATTTCCTCACCCTGGCGTGGCTGGTCGCCCTCTTCGTGCTGGCGGCGAATCTGCTGCGCGGCCGCCCGGGCCGGGCCCTGGTGGCCATCCGCGACCACCCCATCGCCGCGGCAGCGATGGGCGTGAACAGCGCGCTCTACAAGTCGCTCACGTTCGGTGTGAGCGCCGCCTATACCGGGGTGGCCGGCGCGCTCAGCGCTCTGGCCATTGCCTTCGTGGCGCCGGACGCGTTCAATGTCTTCCTGTCGATCACGCTCCTCGTTGGCATCGTGATCGGCGGGCTGGCCTCGATCTCCGGCCCCATCTTCGGCGCGCTGTTCATCCAGTTCGTGCCGAACTGGGCCCAGGACATCTCCAAGGCGGCGCCCTGGGCCATCTACGGCGTCTTCCTCATCGGGTTCGTCTACGTGATGCCGCACGGAATCGCGGGCGCCGTGCGGCTCGCCTGGCGGCGGTTACGGCGTGGCGCCGGAACCGCGTCCGGCCCTTGACGGTTGTGCCCAGCAAGCAGAGACAGGAGACTAGGAGGCATCCATGCTGACACGTCGAACGCTGGCAGTCGTGCTCGCCCTGGCGCTGGGGGTCGCCCTCGCCGCTCCGGCTGGCGCTCAGTCCACGCCGGGCGTCACCGCCACGGAGATCAAGATCGGCAATACCAACCCCTACAGCGGCCCGGCCTCGGCGTACGGCAGCATCGGCAAGGCCATCGCCGCCTACTTCAAGAAGGTGAACGACGAGGGCGGCATCAACGGGCGGAAGATCAACTTCATCAGCTACGACGACGCCTACAGCCCGCCCAAGACGGTCGAGATGGTCCGGCGCCTGGTGGAGCAGGACCAGGTCGCGTTCGTCTTCCAGACGCTCGGCACGCCGAGCAACAGCGCCATCCACCGGTACGTCAACCAGCAGAAGGTGCCGCATCTCTTCGTGGCGACCGGCGCCACCAAGTGGGGCAATCCCCAGAACTTCCCGTGGACCATGGGCTGGCAGCCCACCTATCAGACGGAGGGGAAGGTCTACGCGCAGTACGTGCTGAAGAACGTGAAGGACCCCAAGATCGGCATCCTCTACCAGAACGACGACTACGGGAAGGACTATCTCAAGGGTTTCAAGGACGGGTTGGGCGAGGCCGGCCGCAAGGCCGTCGTGCTGGAGCAGACCTACGAGGTCACCGATCCCACGGTGGACTCCCAGATCGCCAATCTGAAGAGCAGCGGCGCCAACGTCTTCTTCAACATCACGATTCCCAAGTTCGCCGTCCAGGCCATCAAGAAGGCGCACGACCTCGGCTGGAAGCCCCTGCACCTGCTGAACCAGGTCTCGAGCTCCGTGGGCGTCGTGCTCCAGCCGGCCGGCGTGGAGGCGTCCCGGGGGCTGATCAGCACACTTTACCTGAAGGATCCGACGGATCCGCAGTGGAAGGACGATCAGGCTTACAAGGACTGGCTGGCCTTCATGCAGAAGTACTACCCGGACGGCAACACCCGGGACGTGTTCAACGTCTACGCCTACTCGGTGGCCCAGACGATGGTGCACGTGCTCAAGCAGGCCGGCAACGACCTCTCGCGCGCCAACATCATGAAGCAGGCGGCCAACATCAAGGATCTGGCCCTGCCCATGCTCTACCCCGGCGTCAAGATCAACACCAGCCCCACGGACTTCTACCCCATCGAGCAGGAGACCCTGGTGAAGTTCGACGGGGAGCGCTGGGTGCCGTTCGGCGAGGTCTACGACGCCGCCAAGGTGAGGTGACCCCGCCCCCCGGTTGCCGACCGGGGGCATTGCGACTATGCTGTCGCAACCTGGCGCCCGGGACCCGAGCTCACCGCTTCGTGGTCTCGGGACGCCAGGCGATCCGACCGATCAGCCAGAGGTCGGCATGATCGATCCAGCGATCATCGTTTCGATCGCCCCGGATCACGGCAGCGCCCGCCGCTGCCCCGAATCTCTCCGCTCGCCCACGACTCCGCCGCCCGACCCGGAAAGGGGGACCGTCATGTCGAGCCACGCCCGCTCCCGGCTCTCGCTCATGCTGGTCACGCTCCTGACCATCCTCACGGTGTTCGCCTTCGTCACGCTGGCGGGCCCTCCGGCGGCCGAGGCCCAGCGCAAGAAGATCCTCAAGATCGCGGCCAAGGAGCCCGATACCCTCGACCCGCACGCGAGCATCCTCGGGCAGACGCAGTCCATCGTGCGGTTTCTCTACCGCGGGCTCACCCGCTTCGCCATCAAGGACGGCAAGGTCACCACGGCCGACGTCCAGCCCGACCTGGCCGAGAGCTGGACGCTTTCTCCCGACGGCACGCTGTGGACCTTCAAGCTCAAGAAGGGGGTCCAGTTCCACAAAGGGTTCGGCGAGCTGACCGCCGAGGACGTCAAGTTCAGCCTCGAGCGGCAAATGAAGCGGGCGCCGGGCACCCGGTTCGGCGTCAACCTGGGGGTGATCAAGTCCATCGAGGTGATCGACCCCCACACGGTGCAGATCGCCCTGAAGTCCTACGACCCGATCTTCCTGCTGCGCACGGTGGGTTACCAGCAGGGCTACATCATCTCGAAGAAGGCGGCCGAGAAGCACGGGCAGCAGTTCAAGTGGAATCCCGTCGGCACCGGCCCGTTCTACTTCGACCGGCACTCGCCCCGGGAGAAGGTCGTCCTCAAGGCCTTCGACAAGTACCATGCCGGCCGGCCCCAGATCGACGAGGTCCACTGGTTCGACGTGCCCGAGGATGCCACCAAGCTGATCGGGCTCGAGAAGGGGACGTTCGACCTGCTCTACCCCGAAGCCGTCACCGCCGACTTCGCCGACCAGGTCAAGAAGATGGGCGCCATCCTGGACCGCCGGGGCCCCGGCAGCCAGCACCGCTTCTACATCAACATGACGAAGCCGCCGTTCGATGACATCCGGGTGCGCCAGGCGTTCTTCCACGCCATCGACCGCAAGGCCATCAAGGAGACCCTGTACCCCGGCGACCTGGGCCGGCTGGCGAACAGCTGCCTGCCCCCCGGCTACTTCGGTCACATCCCGATGACGTTCCCCCCGTACGATCCGGCCAAGGCCCGGAAGCTCCTGGCCGAGGCGGGCCATCCCAACGGCCTCACGATCAAGAACTACTTCATCAGCAAGTCGTTCTTCTACCCCAAGGTGCTCACGCTGGCTCAGGAGCAGCTCAAGCAGGTCGGCATCAACGTGGAGCTCCAGATCGTGGAGCACGCGACCTACCACGAGAACATCCGGAAGAACCTGAACCCCTTCGTCTTGTACGGGGGCACGCGCATCACCGACGCCGACCCCTGGCTGTCCCTGTTCTTCGACTCCCGCGAGATCCCCGACCCGGCCACCGGCAACCGGGGCACCAACTTCGCCCACTATCGCAACATCGACGACCTGCTCGCGGCCGGCCGGGTCGAGCGCGACGTGAAGAAGCGGGCGGCGATCTACGCCGAGGCCCAGAAGCGCATCGAGCGCGATCTGGTGTGCTTGCCCATCGAGGATGTGCCGAGCCAGTGGGCGCGGAACCCCAAGCGGGTCAGCACGCCCTTCGACCCCGACTACGGAGAGTACGCGCTCCACTACACCTACAACTACCCGGAGCTGCTGAAGGTCGTCGACTGAGGCCCATGAACGAAACGCGAAGTCGAGGGGCGCCACGGCTGGGCCGGGGCGGCCCGAGCGTCGGGGGGCATGGGGGGCGCCCGGAGCCCCCCATGGAGTAAGTCCGGTGTTCCA
>DASTFB010000053.1 GCA_035709005.1 Candidatus Methylomirabilota bacterium
GCGGTGCGCGCGGACCGGATCGACGAGGGCGTGAAGCGGCTCGGCGAAGTCATCAGGGAGGCCCTCAAACGTCCCGCGCCCCCGCCCATCCTGGAGCGCGCCGCGCTCCCGCTAGTGTAACGGCGAGGACGACGTGGTGCGCAGTCGGGCGCACGCGGGAACTCGATGATTAAGCGAGCGTGAGATCTCGGCGGGGCATGGGCGTGGCGACAGCCCGGGTGCCCATGCCCTGTACAAGGAGACAACTACCATGAGTGAATTGAACGGGTTGCGGATCGCGGATCGCAAGCACATCGGCCTCGCCGAGATGCTCAAGGGCGGGGTGATCATGGACGTGACCGATGCCGAGCAGGCCAAGATCGCCGAGGACGCGGGCGCGGCCTCGGTCATGGCGCTCGAGCGGGTCCCCGCGGACATCCGCCGCGACGGCGGCGTGGCCCGCATGGCCTCGGTGAAGAAGATCCGGGAGATCCAGAAGGCCGTCACCATCCCCGTCATGGCCAAGGCCCGCATCGGCCACTTCGTCGAAGCTCAGATCCTGGAAGCGCTGGGGGTGGACTTCATCGACGAGTCCGAGGTGCTGACCCCGGCCGACGAGCACTTCCACATCGACAAGTTCCAGTTCCGGATTCCTTTCGTGTGCGGGGCCCGCGATCTGGGGGAGGCGCTCAGACGCATCGGCGAGGGCGCGGCCATGATCCGGACCAAGGGCGAGGCGGGCTCGGGGAACATCGTCGAGGCCGTGCGGCACATGCGGGCGGTGACGAGCGGCATTCGCCGCCTGACCACCCTGGGCCCGGAGGAGCTGATGACCGAAGCCAAGACGCTGGGCGCGCCCTACGAGCTGCTCCGCTGGGTGGCCCAGCACGGGCAGCTGCCCGTGCCGAACTTCTCGGCTGGCGGCATCGCCACGCCGGCCGACGCTGCCCTGATGATGCAGCTCGGGGCCCAGGCCGTCTTCGTGGGCTCGGGCATCTTCAAGTCGCAGGATCCGCCGCGCCGGGCGCGGGCGATCGTGCAGGCCACCACCCACTGCAAGGACCCCGACGTCCTGGCCCGCGTGAGCGAGGAGCTCGGTGAGGCGATGGTGGGGCTGGAGACCTCCAAGCTCCCCAAGGAAGAGCTGCTTCAGACGCGCGGCTGGTAACGCGCCGGAGGTCACGATGAGGATCGGTGTCCTCGCGCTGCAGGGCGACTTCGCCCGGCACGCCCGGGCGCTCGCCCGGTGCCGGGGCGACATCGAGGTGGTGGAGGTCCGCAAGCCGAGCGAGCTGGCCGGCCTCGACGGCCTGGTGGTGCCGGGCGGCGAGAGCACGACGCTGCTGCGCCTCATGGAGGAGTGGCAGTTCCTGCCGGCGCTCGAGAAGTTTCACGCCGAGGGCCGGCCGCTCTTCGGCACCTGCGCCGGGGCCATCGTGCTGGCCCGGGAGGTCGAGAATCCGCGCCAGCTCTCGCTGGGGCTGATCGACATCGGCATCGAGCGCAATGCCTACGGCCGGCAGCGCGAGTCGTTCGAGGCCGCCGGCGAGGCGCTGCTGGCCGACCGCCGCGTGCCCATCGAGATGGTGTTCATCCGGGCTCCGCGGATCCGCTCACTGGGCCCCGGTGTGCAGACGCTGGCCAGCCATGGGGGCGATCCGGTCCTCGTGCAGGAGGGCAGCGTGCTGGTCGGCACGTTTCATCCGGAGCTGACCGAGGACCAGGCCGTCCATCAGTACTTCTGTGACCTGGTCGCCCGGAGCCGCGGCCGATGATCTTCCACGACTACTACTCGGACATCCCGGCCGCGGAGGTGGATCGAGTCGTGCTGGCCCAGGAACTGGGTCGGCTGGTGACGGTGGGCGACGACGGCACCCCGCACATCGGCCTCTACCCGTTCGTCTACGAAGGTGACGCGGTGGAGGTGCACCTCGTGCGGACCGACGAGCAGATCGCCGATCTGAAGGTCCGGCCGCGGTGCCTGTTCGAGGTGGATGAAGTCCTGGCGGTGATTCCCTCGTACTGGGTCAACGCGGAGTACGCGGGCTCGGCCACCGCGTACCACCGTACGGTGATCTTCGAGTGCACGGCCAGGGTCATCGAGACACCGGCGGCGGTGGCGGCCCAGCAACGACGTCTCCTGGCTCGCTACCAGCCGGAAGGCGGCTACCGGGCTCTGGACCCCGCGGATCCGCTCTACGCCGGCGCGCTGGAGCGGCTGGCCGCGGTCCACTTGACCATCACGCGGCGCCGGGCCAAATTCAAGCTCGGCCAGAACCGCCCGGCGGAGGCGCGGCGTCGCGTCATCGCCGAGTTGCGCCGGCGGGGACGCGCCCATGACGGGCGGGCGGCCGAGGCGCTGCAGTGGACCATCGACGTCCAGGGGAGATGAACCGATGAAGGCCAAGGCGAACGGGATCACCGTGAACTACGCCCTCGAGGGACCGGCGACCGCCCCCGTCGTGATGGTCAGCCACTCGCTGGCCGCCCACCTCGGCATGTGGGAGCCGCAGGTGGCCGCGCTCACCCGGAGCTTCCGCGTGTTGCGCTACGACACGCGGGGCCACGGCGGGAGCGAGGTGGTCCCCGGCGCCTACACGCTCGACCAGCTCGCCGACGATGCCGTCGGGCTTCTGGACGCGCTCGGGACCGACCGGGCCCAGTGGCTCGGCCTGTCGCTGGGCGGAATGATCGGTCAGACGCTGGCGCTCCGGGCCCCCGGCCGTCTGCGCAGCCTGATCCTCTGCGACACGACCAGCCGTGTGCCGGCCGAAGCGAAGCCCACCTGGGAAGCTCGCATCCGCACGGCCGAGACCCAGGGGATGGAGCCGATCGTCGAGCCGACCGTGGAACGGTGGTTCACCGCGCCATTCCGCCAGCGCCGGCCGGAGGTCGTCGACCGCGTCCGCACGATGATTCGCGAGACGGACCCTCGCGGCTACGCCGGCTGCTGCCACGCGATCTCCGGGCTCGACCTCACGGATCGGCTCTCGGCCATCCGCCTGCCCACGCTGGTGATCGTGGGGGAGGAGGATCAGGGCACGCCCGTGGCCGCCGCCCGGACGATTCACGAGCAGATCAAGGGCTCCGAGCTCGTGGTCATTCCCTCGGCGGCCCATCTGTCCAACATGGAGCAGCCCGAAGCCTTCACCAACGCCGTGGTGAAGTTCCTCGGCCGGGTCGCTTAGTCGGCCGCCGCGCCGGCCGCGCGCGGGCCTTGACAGGCAGGAGCGACCATAGGCATAGTGCGGTCAGACCAGCCGACCAGTCATCCCTGGTGTAGGAGGACCGCATGGCAGCGTTGACGTGCGAGGTTGTCTATCGCGGCATCTTTCAAAAGAACCTCGCCGCGCGGATCGCGCGCGGCATCGTCCTCAGCTCCCGCAAGGCAGGCCGCTGGGGGATCGCGTTCGGGCGCTACGGTGACAGCCCCCAGCGCAACGGGATCCCCGCCAAGGACTTCGCCATCGTCGCCGACACCAAGGAAGAGCTCGAGCAGAACATGGCCCGCTACGAGCCCAAGCAGGTGGACGTCACCATCTGCGTGGACGACACGCTGGCCAAGGGCGTGGAATCCTGGGCCTGGTACGGGCTGCAGCCCATCAACCGACTGACCGCCCCCAACGGCACCGTCCTGATGACGTCCCTGCAGCCGATCGACGCCCTGCTCAAGGACATCCACCAGAAGGACGCCCCCTGGACGCTCAGTCTGCTCCGGGCCAAGGCCTCGTTCTCGGGCCTGTGGGTATACAAGGAAGACCACACGGAGGCCCGGATCCTCGGGGCCCTGGCCAAGATCGCTCCCAACTTCCTGAGCCTGGACGCCGTGTGTCAGGCCATCCAGGAGTCGGAGTGGGGCTCGGATCTCAAGGTGGCCTCGGCCCGCAAGGCCCACGACCGCCTGGAGTCGCGCGCGATCAAGCCCGGCCAGGGGAACGCCGAGACGCCGTATGCCTTCGAGATGCCCCGGTGGTGGGAGATGCGCGAGGGTGTCACCATTCCGGCCATCCCCATCGGCAAGCCCAAGGAGGGCGGCAAGGGCTACGTGCCGGAGCGCAATCCCTACTTCAAGAAGTTCACCACGCGCACCATGCGGCCGGTGATCGACTTCGATACCTGCGTGAAGTGCAACCTGTGCTGGATCGCCTGTCCCGACTCCGTGTTCGACGTCATGCCGGACGGCACCTTCGACGCCAACATGGAGGCCTGCTGCGGGTGCGGTGTGTGCGAGGCGGTCTGCCCGGTCGAGAACTGCATCACGATGGTGAACGAGCAGCTGTTCGAGGACAACGCCAGCCAGTGGGAGATGTGGCGCAAGGACAAGGCGGGCTACAAGGCCTGGATGCAGGACAAGATCGGCAACAAGAATGCGACGGTGCGCTCGCACGGCTTCCGGTTCCGCGGGCAGTACGAGCAGGAGCTCAAGCAGGACCTGGACGTGGGAGGCGTGGAGATCACCGCCGGCATCCCGGGCGAGAACGCCGAGCACAAGACGGTGTAGGCGTAAGGCGGGGAGAGACAGCGCGGTGAGTCGGGACTCACGCAGCGCGATCGACATGGGCGAACGGGTGGTACCGGCGGGGCGCGGGCGTGGCGAAGCCCGGGTGCCCGCGCCCTGTTAGAGGAGGCAGGATCTATGGCAGTTGCCACGACAGCGGCCCGTGCCGCCGGTGAAGACAGAGAGCTCCTGATCTCGGGCAGCGAGGCGGTGGCCGAGGCCCTGACCTTGGCCGACATCGACGTCGTCACCGCCTATCCCATCCGCCCCTACGACACGGTCATGCAGGCGATCGCCAAGAAGATCTCCGGCGGCCAGCTGGTCGCCGAGTACATCGTGGCCGAGGGTGAGCACAGCCAGTTCGAGATCGTCAAGCACGCCTCCACGGTGGGCGCCCGCGTCTTCTGCGGCTCCTCCGGGGTGGGATGGGCGTATGCGATGGAGTGCCTGGTGGTGACGCCGCCGCTGCGCGTGCCCATGGTGGCCCTCGTGGGCAACCGGGCCCTGGACGACCCCGGGGCCTTCGGCGTCGAGCACAACGATGCGCTGTTCGTCCGCGACCTGGGCTGGTTGCTGGTGTGGATCGACACCTCTCAGGAGGCGCTGGACACCACCCTCATCGCCTATCGGGTGGCCGAGGACCGCCGGATCTTCCTGCCCCTGGCCATCTCGGCCGACGGGGCGTTCCTCACGCACTCCCAGGCCCTCACGCTGGTGCCGCCCAAGGAGAAGGTCGACAAGTTCCTGCCCCGCTACGATCGGGGCGATCTGCAGCTGCATCCGGACAACCCGATCACGGTGGCGCCGCAGGCCAACGAGGACTGGGTCATCGAGATCCGGCGCCAGAACGACGAGGCCATGAAGCGGGCCTACACGGTCATCGAGGAGGCCTACGCCGACTTCCGACGGGTCTTCGGCCGGGGTCCCGAGAACCCCTGGTTCGAGGAGTACATGACCGAGGACGCCGACGTGATCCTGATCGGCATGGGCACGATCTCGCTGCCCATCAAGGTCGGCATCCGCAATATGCGGGCGCAGGGCAAGAAAGTGGGGCTGGTGCGGCTGCGCTGGTTCCGCCCCTTCCCCTACGAGCAGCTGGCCCAGAGCCTGACGAAGGCCCAGGCCATCGGCGTCATCGACCGCGACTACTCGTTCGGCTCACCGTTCGCTTCGGGTGTGGTGGCCAACGAGATCCGTGCCGCCCTCTACAACGCGCCCAAGCGGCCCCCGTTGCTCAGCTTCATCGGCGGTCTAGGCGGGCGAGAAGTGACACTGGAGGACGTCTACAAGGCGACCGAGCTTTGCTACAATGCGGCGCAATCCGGCAAATCCGACGCGAAGACCCACTGGCTCGGGGTCCGGGAATAGAGGGAGAGGCGTATGGCGGAGACGACGTTCTCGAACGCGACGCAGATCCTCGAACCGTTCAAGGGGATCAAGCGGGTCACCATCGAGGAGTACTTCACCTCCGGGCACCGCACGTGTCAGGGGTGCGAGTCCGCGCTGGTCATGAAGCTGATGGTGAAGGCGGCCGGTCCCCGGACGATCGTGCTCGGCTCGACCGGGTGCATGTACGTGGCCAACACCACGTACTACACCACTCCCTGGGTGGTGCCGTGGATGCACACGCAGCTGGGCTCCTCGGGGTCCGCGGCGCTGGGGACGGCCGCCGGCCTCAAGGCGCTCATGCGCAAGGGCAAGATGAAGGCCGAGCCCATCAACGTGATCGCCTTCTGCGGTGACGGTGGCGGGGCCGACATGGGTGTGGGCGCGATCTCGGCGACCTTGACCCATCGGGAGTACAACTCCCTGATCCTGCTCTACGACAACGAGTCGTATGCCAACACCGACATCCAGTTGTCGGGGATGACGCCCTACGGCGCCCATACCACGTTCAGCCCGCCCGGCAAGGCCAAGCGCATCATGCACACCCGCTGGAAGAAGAACATGGCCGGCATGATGGCCGCCGGCCACCCCGAGTGCCGGTACGTGGCCACGGTATGCGCCTCCTACGCGGTGGAGATGATGAACAAGGTGCGGCGGGCGCTCAGCATCGGCGGCCCGACCTTCATACACTCGCTCGACCCGTGCCCCAAGGGCTGGGACTACGATCCGATGCTCTCGCATGAGCTGGGCGAGCTGGCGGTGGAGACCGGCCTCTTCCCGCTCTACGAGGTCGATGACGGCAACGTGAAATACTACGGCAAGACCAAGGCGATCACCGAGGGTCGCCAGCGCAAGCCGGTCCGCGAGTACCTCCTCAAGCAGGGCCGCTTCGCGCACTTCACCGAAGAGGACCTCGCCTACTTCCAAGCCAAAGTCGACGAGATGTGGGACAAGTGGGAGATCCCCGGTGTCGTCCCGTTCCGGCGGATCGACGCGGCCAAGGCAACGTTGGCCGCGAAGTAGCGCAAGACGTTGGTGGTCGTCGATCACCACCCGACTCGGGGCCGAGCGCGGAACGCTGCTCGGCCCCGTCGCGTTTCTCGTATGTCGCCGGGCTCCGGCTACCGGAGCGCCGGGAGAGGAGGGTACTCCCATGACCCGTGACTGGCGTGTCCTGCTGTGTTGGGCCGTGCTCCTGGCGGTCGGCGCGGTGGCCGGACCGGCCGCCGCCTGGGAGCCGTCGAAGCCGATCGAGTTCGTGATCCCGGCCGGCACCGGCGGCGGCGCCGACCAGATGGCTCGGCTCATCGCCGGCCTCGCCGAGAAGCACAAGCTCACGCCGCGGCCCCTGGTGGTCGTCAACAAGTCCGGAGGAGCCGGCGCCGAGGGGTTCATGCACGTGAAGGGTAAGAAGGGCGACGCCCACACGATCATCATCACGCTGTCGAACCTCTTCACGACCCCGCTGGCCACCGGGACGCCGTTCAACTGGCGCGATTACACGCCCATCGCGCGCATGGCTCTCGATCGTTTCATCCTGTGGGTCAACGCCGAGACTCCCTACAAGACGGCCAAGGAGTACGTCGAGGCCGTGAAGAAGAGCCCGGGCATGAAGATGGGCGGCACCGGCTCCAAGCAGGAAGACCAGATCATCACGGTCCAGCTGGAGCAGGCCCTGGGGCTCAAGTTCACGTACGTGCCGTTCAAGGGCGGGGGCACCGTGTGCGTGAACCTCGTGGGCAAGCACGTCGATTCCACGGTGAACAACCCCATCGAGTGCGTGAGCCACTGGAAGGCCGGGCGCGTCCGGCCCCTGGCCGTCTTCGACCCCGAGCGCGTTCCCGACAAGGACTGGAAGGAGATCCCCACCGTCAAGGAGGCGCTCGGCCTCGACATCCAGTACAACATGCTGCGCGGCATCTTCGGTCCCCCGGACATGCCGAAAGAGGCCGTCGACTGGTACATCGGCTTCCTCAAGAAGGTGTATGACACCCCGGAGTTCCAGGACTACCTGCACAAGGGCGCCCTCAAGGGCTCGTTCGCGACGGGCGCCGAATACGTCAAGTGGGTCGAGGGGGCTGAGCAGCTCCACAAGGAGTTGATGGCGAAGGGCGGGCTCGTCAAGAAGTAGATGCGGGCTGCCGACCTCATCACCGCGGCGATCCTGGCCGGCCTGGGCGGCGTCGTGCTCTACGACGCCGCCCGGCTCGGCTTCGGGTGGGGGATCGAGGGGCCGCGGAGCGGGTTCTTTCCTTTCTGGCTGGCGGTCCTGCTCATCGGCATCAGCGTCGTCGTGTTCGTCCAGGCCCTCGTCCGGCATGGCGCCACGCCCTTCGTGACGCGCCGGCAGATCGGGCCGGTCCTGAAGGTGCTCGCTCCTCTGACCGGCTTCATCGTGCTGACCGATCCTCCGGGCCCCTGGTCGGGGCTCGGCCTCTACGTTGCCGCCGCCGTGTATCTGGCCTTCTACATGCGCTGGGTCGGCCGCCACCGCTGGCTGACGGTCCTGGGCATCGCGGTGGTCGTCCCGGTGCTCGCCTTCGTCGTCTTCGAGCAGTGGTTCCTGGTCCCGATGCCCAAGGGTCCGCTCGAGGACTGGCTGGGGTACTGAGCAAGTGGGGCTCGACAACCTGCTCCTGGGCTTTCAGGTCGCCATCACGCCGTTCAACCTCTTCATCGCGGTGATCGGCGTGCTCCTGGGGACGATCATCGGTGTGCTCCCGGGCCTGGGCGGGGCCAACGGGGTGGCCATTCTGCTGCCCTTGACCTTCACCATGCCGCCGACCTCGGCCATCATCCTCCTGACGTGCATCTACTGGGGCGCGCTGTTCGGCGGCGCCATCACCTCGGTGCTTTTCAACATCCCGGGCGAGCCGTGGTCGGTGGCCACCACCTTCGACGGCTACCCGCTGGCCAAGCAGGGCCAGAGCGGGCAGGCCCTCACCACCGCCTTTACCTCGTCCTTCGTGGGGGCCTTCTTCTCGATCGTGCTGATCACGTTCTTCGCGCCTATCCTGGCCGAGGTGGCGCTCAAGTTCGGGCCGCCCGAGTTCTTCGCCATCCAGCTCCTCACGTTCTCCTCGTTCGTGGGCCTGGGCGGGGGCAACCCGCTGAAGTCGCTGGCCTCGATCCTGATCGGGTTCAGCCTGGCCTCGGTGGGGTTGGACATCGTCACCGGCCAGCTCCGGCTCACCTTCGGATTCGTCGACCTCATGAAGGGCTTCGACTTCATCGTGGCCGTGATCGGGCTGTTCGGGATCGGCGAGATCCTGCTGTCCGTGGAGGAGGGCCTGCGGTTTCAGGGTGCCCCGGCCCGGATGAACACCCGCGTCGTGTTCGACACCTGGAAGATCCTGCCCCGGTACTACCGGACGTTCGTACGGGGCTCGGTGATCGGCTTCTGGATGGGCTTCAAGCCAGGCGGAGCCACGCCGGCCTCGTTCATGAGCTACGCCTTCGCCAAGCGTTTCTCCAAGCACCCCGAGCGCTTCGGCAAGGGGGAGCTCGAGGGGATCGTGGCGCCGGAGACGGCGGCGCACGCGGCTGGTGTGGCGGCCATGCTGCCGATGATCACGCTGGGCATTCCCGGCTCACCGACGGCGGCGGTGATGCTGGGCGGGCTCATCATCTGGGGGCTGCAGCCGGGCCCGATGCTGTTCGTGGACAACCCCGAGTTCGTCTGGGGCCTGATCGCCAGCATGTACACTGGCAACGTCATCGGCGTGCTCATGGTCCTCACGCTGGTGCCGTTTTTCGCGGCCATCCTGAGAATCCCGTTCGCCATCCTGGCCCCGCTGATCGTCGTCATCTGCTCCATCGGGGCCTACGCCGTCCACAACAGCATGATCGACATCTGGTACATGCTGATCTTCGGCGTGGTGGGCTACGTCTTCAAGAAGCTCGACTATCCCCTGGCCCCGCTGGTGCTGGCCCTCGTGCTCGGCGACATGTCGGAAAACGCCCTCCGGCAGAGCCTGATCATGTCCCAGGGCTCGCTGACGATCTTCCTCACCCGGCCCATCACGGCCGTCATCACGGCCCTGGCCCTGTTCTTCTTCGCGCTGCCCGTCATCACCCCCTGGTGGCGGCGGCTGCGCGGACATGGGACGCTGCCCGCCGGCGCCGAGCCCACCGGGCGGGCCGCCTCGCGCGAGTCATGACCGCTTGGCCGCCCCGGTGATCTGCGGCGAGGAAGACTGAGACCGCATGGACCTGACGGCCTGGCTCGCCCTCGGCATCTTCGTGGCCGCCATCGTCACGGTCATCGGCGGCTGGATCGATCGAGCCCTGACCGCGCTCCTCGGCGTGGCCCTCATGGTCTGGGTGGGGGTGGTCACCGAGGATGAGGCGTTCCTGCTCGTGGACTGGAACGTCATGGCGATCCTCATCTCCATCTGGATCATCGCCGGGTACTTCGGGAAATCCGGGGTGCCCGAGTGGCTGGCCATTCAGGCCCTGCGACTGTCCGGCGGCCACGGCGGGCTCCTGGTGATGATCCTGTCGCTGCTGTCGGGCCTCGTCTCGATGGTGGTCGACAACGTGGTCGTCATCCTCATGTTCGCGCCGGTGGCGCTGCCCCTGGTCCGCCACCTGGGTCTGCCGCTGACGCCGGTGATCCTCATGATCGGCTTCAGTGCCAACTTCATGGGCTCGGCCATGCTGCTGGGCGACCTGCCGCCCCAGATGCTGCACAGCGTCTCGGGGGCGGAGTTCGTGGACTTCATCTGGCACCAGGGCTTGCCGTCCTCGTTCCCCATCCTGTTGGTCACGTTCCTGGCCACGCTGGGCGGCATGTACCTCTACGGCTTCCGGACGTACGGCGTCCGGACGCCGCAGGCCGCGGCGAGCGTGTCCGGGAACCCCCGTCCGGTCGGCGCCGGGACGGCCGCGAACGCGCTGGACGCCAGCGCCCGGATTCCCCATCTGCGGTTCGCCCTGACGGTGGTGGGGATGTTCGTGCTGACGATCGTCGCCATGGCCTTGCGGGAGCTCTTCGGCGTCAAGCTCGGCTTCATCGCCATGAGCGGCGCCGTGCTGACAGTGCTGGTGGTCGAGGTGCTCTTTCGCGGGCGTGAGCGGCCGGAGTTCGAGGCGATCCTGGCGGAGCTCGACTGGCGGGCGATCCTCTTCTACATCGGCCTCTTCGCCCTCGTCGGCGCGGTCGAGAAGACGGGCGTCCTCGAGCGGCTCGCCCACGTGCTCATCCCCATGTTCGTGGCCAACCTCGCCCTAGGCGCCACGCTGCTGTATTGGGTCACGGTGCCGATCGTCGGCATCGTCGAGCACGACGCGTACATCCTCACGTTCCTCTACACGATCCGCGATCTCGGGCAGCAGGGGGTGGATCCGTGGCCGCTCTGGTGGATGCTCCTCTGGGCCGGAACGCTGGGCTCGAATCTCACGGTGGCGGGGGCGCCGGCGCTGTACGTGGCGCTCAACATCTGCGAGCGGGAAGAGAAGATGACGATCTCGGTCGGCACCTTCCTCCGCTGGAGCGTGCCGTTCGTCGTGCTGTCCACGATCATCTGCTACGCGATCGGCATGGCGATCTGGGTCTTGCCGCGCGCATGAGCGCCGGCGTCGGGAGGTGAGCATGCGCGTTCTCGTCGCCACCGACGGCTCGAGCGGTGCCCGCGCCGCGGTGGACTGGCTCGCTCGGTCCTTCCCCGGCGCGGGCGCGACCGTCACCGTGGTGAGCGTGGTGGCCGGGCCCCCCGCGGTCGCCGGCGGGGAGGCCGAGCGGCTGCGCGCCGTGGCCACCAGCGTGGCCGAGCGCGCGGTCGGGGAGGCACGGGCGGCGCTGTCCGCGCGCTGGCCCGAGGCGGACGGGCGCGTGCTCGACGGCGACCCGCGCGAGGAGCTCGCGCGCCTCGCCGAGGCCGAGCGGGCCGACCTCCTCGTGGTGGGCGCGGCCGGGCTCGGCGGCGTCCGTCGCTTCCTGCTGGGCAGCGTCTCCCGCGCGATGGTGCGCCACGCGCCCTGCCCGGTGCTCGTCGTGAAGGGGAGCGCGGCCCGGACCGAGACGACGATCGTCGCGGTGGACGGCTCTTCGCACGCGCTGGAAGCGGTTCGCTACTTCGCCGCGCTGGGCCTCGAGCTCGCAGGCGGCGTGCTCGTGCTCGGGGTCGTCGAGCCGGTCCGATGGCCGAGGGCCAAGCCGGTCGCCTTGAGCGCGCAGGTGCGCCAGGCCGCTCGGGAGCTGGGCGAGCGGCGGCGGAGCGAGATGCAGGAGGCGGTCGCGCAGGCGGCCGCGGAGCTCCGGGAGCGGGCCACACCGGTGGAGACGGTCCTCTCCGAGGGCCGGCCGGCTCAGAAGATCGTGGAGACGGCCCGCAAGCGGGGCGCCGGGCTGGTCGTCGTCGGCGCCCGCGGCGTGGGGACGATGATGCGCCTCGTGCTCGGCAGCGTCTCGGAGGCGGTGCTGAACGACGCGCCCTGCCCGGTCCTGGTGGTCCGAGCGAAGAGGGCGACCACGGGAGGAGTTCCATGAGCACGGCGAGACGCCGACCGGAGGGCCGGGGCGCGCGCGAGATGGCGTTGGAACCGATCAAGTCGACCCGCATCTACGAGGAGATCGTCCGCCAGATCAAGGCCATGATCGCCGAGGGGCGGCTCAAGAGCGGTGACCAGCTGCCCCCCGAACGAGACCTGGCAGGGAAGTTCGTGGTCAGTCGCACCTCCGTCCGGGAGGCGCTGCGAGCCCTGGAGAGCCTGGGGTTCGTGGAGATCCGGCCCGGCGAAGGCACGTTCGTGCGCGAGGTGTCCGTGGAGGCGCTGATCGAGCCGCTGGCCCTGGTGCTGGCCACTCAGCGCGAGGCCATCGGCGACCTCTTCGAGGCGCGGCGGCTGCTCGAGCCCGCCATCGCCGCCTTGGCGGCCCGCCGGGCCACCCCGGACGAGATCCAGGAGATGGAGCGCATCCTCGACGAGCAGGCCAAGGAGATCGACCGCGGGGGCACGGGTCTTCTCCAGGACGACCAGTTCCACTCGGCCATCGCCGCCGCCGCCCACAACCAGGTCATCACCCGGCTCGTGCACGCGATCATGGACCTGCTCACGCAAGGCCGGGAGGAGTCGCTGCACACCCCGGGTCGTCCGCAGCGCTCCCACCAGGACCACCAGCGCGTGCTCGACGCCATCCGCCGTCGTCAGGCGAGCGCGGCCGAGCAGGCCATGCGCGAGCACGTGATCGCCGTGGAGGCCCTGGTGCTGGGCCCCGAGGCCGTGGCCCGGCGGGCGAAGAGCCGCTGAGGGCGCCGCACCCTGCCTTGACGCGGGCCAGGGACGGCCCGTATACTCCCGTGAAATGACTTTACGCGTCCTGTCGCGGGGCCTTATTCTCCTGGCGCTGCCGGGCCTGCCCGGAGCATCCGCGACCTAGCGCGCGACGGATGCCACGGGCAGGAGCGGGGCCCGTGGCGGAAGCGATGTGAGGGCCACGGGTGGGCGGCACCCGTGGCCCTCGCTTTTTTGGCCTGGGAGGAGTGGAGGGAGCCATGACCAAGTACGTCTATTCCTTCGGCCGGGGCAAGGCCGAGGGCTCCTCCCTCATGCGCAACCTGCTCGGCGGCAAGGGCTGCGAGCTCGCCGAGATGACCAACCTCGGAATCCCCGTTCCCCCCGGCTTCACGATCACCACCCAGGCCTGGGCGCGCTACAACCGCGCCGGGCAGCAATGGCCGGAAGGGCTGTGGGACCAGGTGCTGGCCGGGCTGCAGAAGCTCGAACAGGACGTCGGCCTCACCCTGGGCGACGCCCGGCAGCCCCTGCTCGTCTCCGTGCGCTCGGGGGCGCGCGTGTCGATGCCGGGCATGATGGAGACGGTCCTCAACCTCGGGCTGAACGATGCCACCGTGGAAGGCCTGGCCGCGCGCACGAGCAACGAGCGCTTCGCCTGGGACTGCTATCGCCGGTTCATCACTATGTTCAGCAGCGTGGTGCTCCGGATCAAGCGCGAGACGTTCGACGAGCAGCTCGACGCCGTGAAGGCCCGCCTGGGGGTCAAGAGCGACCCCGAGGTGCCCGCCTCGGAGCTGCGCAAGCTGACCCAGACCTTCAAGGACATCGTGAGCGAGCGGACGGGCCACCCGTTTCCTCAAGATCCGCACGAGCAGCTGCGCCTGGCCATCAGCGCCGTGTTCGACTCCTGGTTCGCCAAGAAGGCGGTGGAGTACCGGCGCATCCACGACATCCCCGACGATTGGGGCACGGCCGTGACCGTGATGGCCATGGTCTTCGGCAACCTCGGGGAGACCTCGGGCACGGGCGTCGGCTTCACCCGCGATCCCCGCACCGGCGAGCGGCGCTTCTACGCCGAGTTTCTTCCCAACGCCCAGGGCGAGGACGTGGTGGCCGGGCTGCGCACGCCGCTGCCCATCGAGGCGCTCCACGAGCGGATGCCCGAGATCTACGATCAGCTGCTCGACATCGCCACCCGGCTGGAGCGGCACTACAAGGACATGCAGGACATCGAGTTCACGGTGCAGGAGGGCACGCTCTACCTGCTACAGACCCGCTCGGGCAAGCGCTCGGCGGCGGCCGCCGTCCGGGTGGCCGTGGACCTGGTCGGCGAGAGCGTGATCGACCAGCACACGGCGCTCTTGCGGGTGCGGCCGCAGAGCCTGGGCGAGCTGCTGCATCCGGTCTTCGACGAGCAGGACAAGGCGCGCGCCATCCAGGCCCAGCGCCTGCTGGCCCGAGGGCTGCCGGCCTCTCCCGGCGCGGCGGTGGGCGAGGTGGTCTTCGACGCCGACCGGGCGGTGGAGTGGGCCCGGGCCGGCCGGCGCGTCATCCTGGTGCGCCCCGAGACGTCGCCGGAGGACGTGGCCGGCATGTACGCGTCCCAGGGCATCGTGACGGCGCGCGGCGGACGCACCTCCCATGCCGCGGTGGTGGCGGTGGGCATGGGCAAGGCCTGCGTGGTGGGCGCCGGCGACGTGGCGGTGGACCTGGAGCGCCGAATCTTCGTGGCGGGCGGCCGGAACGTCCGGGAAGGCGACGTGATCTCCGTCGACGGCAACACCGGCGAGGTCATCCTCGACGCCGTCACGACCATCGAGCCCGAGATCCACACCGAGCTGCGCACGGTCCTGGACTGGGCCGACCGCTATCGCCGTCTGGGGGTCCGGGCCAACGCCGACACGCCGGAGGACGCGCAAAAGGCGCGGGAGTTCGGCGCCGAGGGCATCGGCCTGGTCCGCACCGAGCACATGTTCTTCACGTCGGAGCGGATCCCCCTGGTGCGCGAGATGATCATGGCCGGCGACTCGGCGTCCCGGCGCGCCGCCCTGGCCAAGCTGCAGCCGTTGCAGCGTGACGACTTCGTCGGCATCTTCCGCGCCATGGACGGGCTGCCCGTCACCATCCGGCTGCTCGACCCGCCCCTGCACGAGTTCCTGCCGCGCTACACCGACCTGCTGGAGGAGTACACGCGGCTGGAGGCCCGGGGGATCAGCCCGGCCCGGCAGCGGCTCGAGGAGATGATGACCAAGGTCCGCTCGCTGCAGGAGGCCAACCCGATGCTCGGCCACCGCGGCTGCCGCGTGGGCATCACCCACCCCGAGATCTACGGGATGCAGGTGCGGGCCATCATGGAGGCCGCCTGTACCGTGGCCGAGCAGGGGGGAAAGGTCGAGCCCGAGATCATGATCCCCCTGACGGGCACCGTCGGGGAGATGCGGCTCACCCACGAGCAGACCAAGCGCATCGCCGACGGGGTGGTGGCCGAGATGGGCGTGCCCGTCAGGTACACGATCGGCACGATGATCGAGGTGCCCCGGGCGGCGTTGATCGCGGATCAGATCGCGCGGGACGCCGAGTTCTTCTCCTTCGGTACCAACGACCTCACCCAGCTCACTTTCGGCTACAGCCGGGACGACGTGGCCAAGTTCCTGCCCGACTATCTGCAGAAGGGCCTGCTGGCCCACGATCCGTTCGCAGTCCTCGACCGGGAGGGTGTTGGCGAGCTGATCCGGATCGGGATCGAGCGGGGCCGCCGCACCCGTTCGGACCTCAAGGTGGGGATCTGCGGCGAGCACGGGGGTGAGCCCTCGTCCGTGGAGTTCTGCCACCAGGTCGGGATGACGTACGTGTCGTGTTCCCCGTTCCTGATCCCCATCGCCCGTCTCGCTGCCGCCCAGGCCCGCCTCAAGGAGCGCGGGGCGGCCGGAGGAGAGTCCCATGCCTAGCTTCGACGGCGTCTTCATTCCAGTCCCGACCCCCTTCCGCGGCGATGACGTGACGGTGGACCGCCTGGCCGCCAACCTGGGCCGGTGGAACGCCACGGCGCTGGCCGGCTACGTCGTGCTCGGCTCGACCGGCGAGTTCCCCATGCTCTCGGAGGCCGAGCGCGATCGGGTGCTGGCGGCGGCCCGCCAGGCGATCCCCCGGGACAAGCGGTTCATCGCCGGCACCGGGACCAACTCCACGCTGCACACGATCAAGCAGTCGAAGCGGGCGGCCGAGCTGGGCGCCGACGCCGTCATCGTGATCACCCCGCACTACTTCACGCGGCCGTTCGGGCGCCCCGAGGCCCAGGCCCGGCACTACCTGGCCGTGGCCGACGCCTCGCCCGTGCCCGTGATGATCTACAACTTCCCCCTCAACACCGGCATCAACCTGGAGCCGGAGACCGTCGCCAAGATCGCCGCCCACCCCAACGTGTGCGGGATCAAGGACTCCTCGGGCAACATCCCGCAGTGCGCCCAGATCCTGGACCAGACGCCCAAGAGCTTCTCGGTCCTGGTCGGCGCGGCCTCCGCGCTGCTGCCGGGACTGGCCATCGGCGTCTCCGGCGGCATCCTGGCCCTGGGCAACATCTCGGCCCGGGAGTGGTGTGACGTGTACGCCCTGGCCAAAGCCGGGCGGTGGGAGGAGGCGCGCGAGATCGCGGCCCGGATGATGCCCGCCGATCGCGGGATCGCGGGCCGCTACGGGATCGGCGGGCTCAAGGCGGCCCTGGACCTGCAGGGCTTCTACGGCGGCCCCTGCCGCCCGCCGCTGGGCACGCCCGACGGCGATGCCATCGAGGACATCAAGGAAGTGCTGGCCACGGCCGGCCTGCTGTAGAGCGACACGACCGCTGACGGAGGGACTGACGTGAGAATGTCGGGCGCGCAGATGGTTCTGGAGTGCATCAAGCGGGAAGGAGTGGAGACGGTCTTTGGCCTGCCTGGGGGCGCAGTCCTTCCCATCTACGACGCCCTCTACGACTTCGAGGGGCTGCGCCACATCCTGGTCCGCCAGGAGGCGGCCGCCGGCCACGCCGCCGAAGGGTACGCGCGCACGACGGGCAAAGTGGGCGTCTGCATGGTGACCTCCGGCCCGGCGGCGACGAACCTGGTCACCGCGCTGCAAGACGCCTACATGGATTCCATCCCGATCGTGGCCTTCACGGGCCAGGTCCCCACGCACCTCATCGGCAACGACGCCTTCCAGGAGGCCGACAACTGCGGCATCACCCGTCCCTGCACCAAGCACAACTTCCTGGTGAAGGACGGCCGCGACCTGGGGCCGATGATCCGCGAGGCCTTTCACATCGCGGCCACCGGACGGCCGGGCCCCGTGCACATCGACCTGCCCAAGGACGTCCTGGTGAAGGAGGCCGAGCTGGTGTGGCCGGAGCGCGTGCAGCTGCGCTCCTACAACCCCACGTACGACGGTCACCCCGGGCAGATCAAGAAGGCGGCCCGGCTGATGCTGGCCGCCCGGCGGCCGGTCCTCTACGTGGGCGGCGGGGTCATCGCCTCCGACGCCTCCGCCGAGCTGCGCGAGCTGGCCGAGCTGACCCAGATCCCGGTGACCACGACGCTGATGGGCCTGGGCGCCTTCCCCTCCGAGCACGCACTGGCGCTCGACATGCTGGGGATGCACGGCACCTACTACGCCAACATGGCCGTCCACAACGCCGACGTCCTCATCGCGGTGGGCGCCCGCTTCGACGACCGGGTCACCGGCAAGGTCGAGCTCTTCGCCCCCAAAGCCGAGATCATCCACATCGACATCGACCCCTCGTCGATCTCCAAGAACATCAAGGTCCACGTGCCCATCGTGGGAGACTGCCGGCGCGTGCTGCGGGGGCTGGTGGACGCCGTTCGCGAGGAGCTGGCCGGCGAGCCCGTCTCGCTCGGCGGGCAGGCGCGCAAGCAGTGGCTGGCCCAGATCGGCGAGTGGCGGCAAGCGCATCCGCTGCACTACGAGTGGGACGACAACCTGATCAAGCCCCAGTACGTGATGCAGGAGGTCTCCAACCTGACCCGGGGCGAGGCCTACATCATCACCGGCGTCGGCCAGCATCAAATGTGGGCCGCCCAGTACTACCGGTTCAAGTACCCGCGGCACTGGTGCACGTCGGGCGGGCTGGGGACCATGGGATACGGCCTCCCCACCGCGATGGGCGTGGCCGCCGCGCATCCCGGGGCCCTCGTCATCAACATCGACGGCGACGGCTCGTTCGTGATGAACAGCCAGGAGCTGGCGACCTGCTACGACCACAACCTGCCCGTGAAGACGATCATCATCAACAATGGCGGGCACGGCATGGTGCGCCAGTGGCAGGAGATCATCTACAAGGGCCGCTTCGTGGCCATCGACCTGGACCGCAGCCCGGACTTCGTGAAGCTGGCCGAGGCCTACGGCTGCGTGGGGATCCGGGCCACCAAGCCGGCCGAGGTCGTGCCCGCCCTCGAGAAGGCCTTCTCCACGCCGGGGCCGGTGGTGGTCGACGTCCAGGTCGACCGCTGGGAGCACGTGTTCCCCATGGTGCCGGCGGGCGGCGCCAACAAGGACATGATCCTCGAGCGGCCCAGCCGGGCGGTCAAAGAGAAGGCCGCCCGCGCCCAGACGGGGTTCTGAGATGCAGAATGGCGGCGGGCCGCGCAAGCACACCATCTCGGTCATGGTCGAGAACCGCTTCGGCGTGCTCTCCCGGGTCGCCGGGCTGTTCTCGGCCCGGGGCTACAACATCGAGAGCCTGTCGGTGGGCGAGACGCTGGACCCCACGGTGAGCCGGATGACCATCGTGGTGAACGGCGACGAGTTCGTCATCGAGCAGGTGATGAAGCAGCTGCACAAGCTCATCGACGTGATCAAGGTCACGGATCTCACCGACGAGGACCACGTCCAGCGCGAGCTGATGCTCGTCCGGGTGAACGCCGAGCCCCAGCACCGGGCGGAGATCCTCCGGACCGTCGACATCTTCCGGGCCAAGGTGGTCGACGTGACACCGCTGAGCTTCACGCTGGAGGCCACCGGGGACGAGGAGAAGCTGGAGGCGCTCATCGAGCTACTGCGTCCGATGGGCATCCAGGAGCTCGTGCGCACGG
This sequence comes from Candidatus Methylomirabilota bacterium, assembly GCA_035709005.1. Lineage (NCBI taxonomy): Bacteria > Methylomirabilota (SeqCode) > Candidatus Methylomirabilota bacterium. Next base: position 19,186 of record DASTFB010000053.1, read on the forward strand.
GGAAAGTCGCCATCGCCCGCGGCCCCAAGACGCGCCGCAAGGCCGAGGGGCCGCGACGGCCGCGCGTGTCGGAGGACCCCCGCGTGGTCGGCTTCGCCGATTAGACGAGAAAGGACGAGAGGAATGCCGGCAAAGATCTACTACGACCAGGACGCCGACCTGGGGCTGCTCAAGGGGCGCAAGATCGCGGTCGTCGGGTACGGCAGCCAGGGTCACGCCCACGCGCTGAACCTCCGGGACTCGGGCCAGGACGTCGTGGTCGGGCTCTACAAGGGGTCGAAGAGCTGGGCCAAGGCCGAGAAGGACGGTCTGCGGGTCACCACGGTGGCCGAGGCCGCCCAGATGGGCGACATCGTCATGATCCTGCTCCCCGACCAGGTCCACCGTTCGACCTACGAGGAATCGATCCGGAGCGCGCTGAGCAAGGGCAAGATGCTCATGGTGGCGCACGGCTTCAGCCTGCACTTCAACCAGGTGGTGCCGCCGCCCGACGTGGACGTCTCCATGATCGCCCCCAAGGCGCCCGGGCACGTCATGCGCGACCTCTTCACGCAGGGCCCCGGCGTGCCGGCCCTGCTGGCCGTGCAGCAGGACGTCAGCGGGCGGGCCAAAGATCTGGCCCTGGCCTACGCCAAGGGCGTCGGGTGCACCCGGGCCGGGGTCCTGGAGACCACGGTGCGCGAGGAGACCGAGACCGACCTCTTCGGCGAGCAGACGACCCTGTGCGGCGGCATCTCGCACCTCATCAAGGCGGCCTACGAGACGCTGGTCGAGGCCGGCTACCAGCCCGAGGTCGCGTACTTCGAGTGCATGCACGAGATGAAGCTCATCGTCGACCTGTTCTATCAGGGCGGCCTGGCCTACATGCGCTACTCCGTCTCGGACACCGCGGAGTACGGCGACTACAGCCGGGGCCCCCGCATCGTGAACGACGCGACGAAGGCCGAGATGCGCCGCATCCTGGCCGAGATCCAGTCCGGGCAGTTCGCACGCGAGTGGGTGCTGGAGAACCAGGCCAATCGCGCCTCGTTCCTGGCCATGCGCCGGCGGGACGCCGAGCATCCGATCGAAGAGGTTGGCAAGCGGCTTCGGGCCATGATGTCATGGATCAAGCCCCCGCGAATGGGGTGAGGGTGAAGTGGGTAAAAAGAAACGCACACGACGGATTCCGATCGCGCGAGAGGGCTGGCCGTTCGTCCTGGGGCCGGCGGCGATCGCGGCCGGGCTCTGGCTCACCGGCCGCCGGCGGCTGGCCGCGCCGTTCGCGGCGGCCTCGGTGGCCTCGCTCGGCTTCTTCCGTGACCCCGAGCGGGAGGTCTCGGCGGCGGCCAACGCAGTGCTGGCCCCGGCCGACGGCACCGTGCGCGAGATCGTCGAGGACAGCGACGAGTGGGTGGGGCCGGGCGTGCGGGTGTCCATCTTCCTCTCGCCGCTGGACGTCCACGTCAATCGGGCGCCCATCGGCGGCCTCGTGGTGGACACGCGCCAGCAGCGGGGGCGCTTCCTGGCCGCCTGGAAGGCCGAGGCCAGCCGGATCAACGAGCGCTGCGTGATCCATCTGCAGGGTGACAACGCCCGGGTGACGGTGGTGCAGATCGCCGGCATGGCGGCCCGGCGCATCGTGTGCCGGGTGCGCGCCGGCGACAAGGTGGCGGCCGGCGATCGCATCGGGATGATCCGCTTCGGCTCGCGCACCGACTGCCTCGTGCCCCAGGGAACCGACATCCGCGTCCGCCCCGGCCAGCGCGTGGTGGCTGGCGTCACCGTCCTGGGGTTCCTGGTGTGATGAACGCGGGGACCGAGATGAAGAATCGGTCTAGAACAACGCAGCCACGCGTGCCTAGAGCAGCCCACCCACGCCCCGTGCCGGGCACGCGGCCCCCGCTACAAATCAACAATCGGTCTAAGAGAACGCAGCCACGCGTGCCTAGAGCAGCCCACCCACGCCCCGTGCCGGGCACGCGGCCCCCGCTACAATGATCAGGCGCCCGGCAACGCGGGGGCCGCGGCGGCGGCGCTGGCAGGAGCTCCGGGAAAAGCGCCGGCACGGGATCTTCCTGCTCCCCAGCCTGCTCACCACGGGCAATCTCTTCTGCGGCTTCTTCTCGATGCTGCTGGCCGCCAACCAGCGCTACCCGGAGGCGGCGCTGGCCATCTTCGTGGCGATGGTGATGGACCTCCTGGATGGCCGCGTGGCCCGGCTCATGAAGGCCACCAGCCAGTTCGGCGTCGAGTTCGATTCGCTGGCCGACGTGGTCTCCTTCTGCGTGGCCCCGGCGTTCCTGCTCTACGCGGTGGCCCTGCGCGACCTGGGCCGCCCGGCCTGGTTCGGCGCCTTTCTGTTCGTGATCTGTGGCGCGCTCCGGCTGGCCCGCTTCAACGTGCAGACGGGCAGCGTGGATCGGCGCTTCTTCATAGGACTCAGCACGCCGGCCGCCGCGGGCCTGGTCGCCTCCGCCGTGCTGCTGGTGAACGACCGCGCGCTCGACGCGTGGGTCAAGGTGGCGCTGGCCGCCGGCACGTACGTGGTCGCGCTGCTCATGGTCTCCACGTTCCGTTACTGGAGCTTCAAGGAGATCGACATCGCCCGGCGCTACCCCGTGCGGAGCCTGCTCATCGTGGTGCTGGGGCTCATGATCGTGGCCACCAATTACGAGGTGTTCCTGTCCCTGCTCTTCGGCGGCTATGCCCTGTCGGGCCCGGTGCGGCGGCTGGTGCTCGGCCGCGCGGCTCCGCTGACCGGAGAGCTGGGGACCAACGAGGTGTCTTGAGATGGACCAGTCGACAGGACGGATGGACCGTGTGGTGATCTTCGATACGACGCTGCGAGACGGCGAGCAGGCGCCGGGCTTCTCCATGAACACCATGGAGAAGCTGGAGATGGCGCGCCAGCTCGCCCGGCTCAACGTGGACGTCATCGAAGCCGGGTTCCCCATCTCCTCGGAGGAGGACTTCGAGGCCACCAGGGAGGTCGCCCGCCAGGTGGGGACTCTGGAAGGCGCGCCGATCATCGGGGGGCTGAGCCGGGTCGGGCTGGCCGACATCGATCGCTGCTGGGAGGCCGTCAAGTACGCCCGGCGGGCCCGGATCCACACGTTCGTGGCCACGTCCGACATCCACCTGAAGTACAAGCTGCGGAAGTCGCGCGCCGAGGTCATGAAGGCCGCGGTGGAGGCCGTGCGCCACGCTCGCGGCTACTGCGACGACGTGGAGTTCTCCCCCGAGGACGCCTCCCGCTCGGACTTCGAGTACATGTGCGATGTCCTGTCGGCCGTCATCGGCGCCGGAGCCACCACGATCAACATCCCGGACACGGTGGGCTACGCCATCCCCCGGGAGTGGGGTGAGCGCATCGCGCGCATCCGCGAGCAGGTCGACGGAATCGATCGGGTGGTGTTGTCCGTCCACTGCCACAACGATCTCGGACAAGCCGTGGCCAACTCGCTGACCGCCATCATGAACGGGGCCCGGCAGGTCGAGTGCACCATCAACGGCATCGGCGAGCGCGCCGGCAACGCCTCGCTGGAAGAGATCGTGATGGCCCTGCGGACCCGCAAGGACTTCTTCGGGATCGACACGCGGGTGAAGACCGAGGAGATCTTCCGGACCTCGCGCCTGCTCAGCCACATCACCGGGGTCCACGTGCAGCCCAACAAGGCGATCGTCGGGGAGAACGCCTTCGCCCACGAGGCGGGGATCCACCAGGACGGCGTCCTCAAGGAGAAGCTCACCTACGAGATCATGCGCCCGGAGGACATCGGGCGGGCCTCCAACAAGCTGGTGCTGGGCAAGCACTCGGGGCGCCACGCGCTGGCCGCCCGGCTGAAGGACCTCGGCTTCGACCTGGCCGGGGCCGAGCTGGACCGGGCCTTCCGGGCCTTCAAGGACCTGGCCGATCGCAAGAAGGAAGTCTACGACGAAGACCTCGTGTCCATCGTCACCGACGAGGCCACCAAGCTTCCCGAGGCCTACGAGCTGGACTACCTGCACGTCATCAGCGGGACCGGCATCGTGCCTTCGGCCACCGTCCGGTTGCGCCGGGAGGGGCAGCTCTATCAGGACTCGGGCGTGGGCGACGGCCCCGTCGACGCGGCGCTGGCCGCCATCGACGCGATCACCGGAACCAAGGGGCGGCTGAACGACTACGCCCTCCGCGCCGCCACCTCCGGCAAGGACGCCATCGGCGAGGTGTCGGTGAAGGTGGATTTCGACGGCACCCTCGTGTCCGGCAAGGGGGCCTCCACCGACGTCGTGGAGGCCAGCGTGCGGGCGTACCTCAACGCCCTCAACCGCCTGGTGCACTCGAGCGCCCAGCGCATGAAAGACGTCGGTCCATAATGGCCACGTTCCGGATCGCCGTGCTGCCCGGTGACGGCATCGGCCAGGAGGTCGTCCCCCAGGCCGTGCGTGTGCTCCAGACCGTCGCCAAGGGGGCCGGTCTCGGGCTGGAGTTCCAGGAGGCCCTGATCGGCGGCGCCGCCATCGACGCGCGGGGCACGCCGTTGCCCGAGGACAGCCTGCGCCTGTGCCGGCAGGCTGGCGCCATCCTGTTCGGCGCGGTCGGCGGGCCGAAGTGGGACGGCCTGCCGCAGGAGCAGCGGGCCGAGCGGGGGCTGCTGGCCCTGCGCAAGGAGCTCGACCTCTACGCCAATCTGCGGCCGGCCCGTTGCTTCCCGATGCTGGTCGACGCCTCGCCGCTCAAGCCCTCGGTGGTGGCGGGGACCGACATCATGGTGATCAGGGAGCTCACCGGCGGGCTCTACTTCGGCGAGCCGCGCGGCGTGGAGGTGTTCGCCGACGGCAGCGCCCGCGGCGTCAACACCATGGTCTACACCACCCGGGAGATCGAGCGGGTCGCCCGGGTCGGCTTCGAGGTGGCCCGCAGGCGGCGCAAGCGGCTGGCCTCGGTGGACAAGGCCAACGTGCTGGCCGTGTCCACGCTCTGGCGGGAGGTGGTCACGCGTCTGGGCAAGGAGTTCCCCGACGTCGCTCTCGAGCACGTGCTGGTCGACAACTGCGCGATGGCCCTGGTCCAGCGGCCCACCCACTTCGACACGATCGTCACCGAGAACACCTTCGGCGATATTCTGTCGGACGAGGCGGCGGTCCTGGCCGGCTCGATGGGGATGCTGCCCTCGGCGTCGCTGGGCGGCGAGATCGGACTCTACGAGCCCGTGCACGGCACGGCGCCGGACATCGCGGGCCAGGGTGTGGCCAACCCGATCGCCGCGATTCTGTCGGCCGCCATGCTCCTGCGGCACTCGCTCGATCGGCCCGACGACGCCGACCGGGTCGAGGCCGCGGTCGTGCGGGTCCTCGAGCAGGGGCACCGCACTCGCGACATCGCGTCCCCGGGGGCGCGGGGCGTGGGCACGCGGGAGATGGGAGACCTCATCGTGAAAGAGCTGGAGGCGCAGTACTGATGGCCACGGGCCTGGCCATCGCCGTGGTCGGCGCTACCGGGGCCGCCGGGCAGACGACCTTGCGGGTGCTCGAGGAACGGAAGTTCCCCGTGCGGGAGCTGCGGTGCTTCGCCTCCGAGCGGTCGGTCGGCACGACGGTCACCTTTTGTGGTGAAGCCCTCGCCGTGCGGCGGGTGGAGGAACCGGCCTTCCGCGGCCTGGACCTCGTCTTCTGCTCGGCCGGCTCGGACCAGGCCAGAGAGTTCGTGCCCATGGTCCGCCGGGCCGGCGCCATCGTGATCGACAAGTCCAGCGCGTTCCGGATGGACCCCCAGGTCCCCCTCGTCGTTCCGGAGATCAACGGCCACGCGGCCCGACGCCACCAGGGGATCCTGGCCGTCCCCAACTGCACCACGATCATCACCGTGATGCCGCTGAAACCGCTGCACGACGTCGGGCGGCTGCGCCGGGTCGTGGCGACGAGCTTCCAGTCCGCCTCCGGAGCGGGCGTCCAGGGCCTGGAGGACCTCCGCCAGCAGACGCGGGCCTGGGCGCGCGGCGAGCCCATCGTGCCGCGGCACTTCGCGCACCAGCTCGCCTTCAACCTCATCCCGCACATCGACCGCTTCGGGCCGGACGGCTACACGGGCGAGGAACTGAAGCTCGTCAACGAGACGCGCAAGATCCTCGAGGCGCCGGACCTCCTCGTCTCGCCGACCACCGTCCGGGTGCCGGTGTTCACCTGCCACTCGGTCGCCGTCAACGCCGAGACCGAGGCGAAGGTGAGCGCCGACCAGGCGCGGGAGGCGCTCGCGCGCTTCCCCGGGCTCAAGGTCTGGGACGACCCGGCCGAGCAGCGCTACCCCATGCCGGTGCTGGTGGAAGGCCAGGACGAGTGCTGGGTGGGGCGGATCCGGGAAGACCTCTCGCACCCCCGCGGGCTCAACTTCTGGGTGGTGGGCGACCAGCTGCGCAAGGGCGCCGCCACCAACGCCGTGCAGATCGCCGAGCTGCTGCTCCGCACTTAGGACGGGCCGCGCCATCGGCCTCCGGCGCTTCTACCACCGCCGCTTCGGGTCGCACACGCGGTACCACGTGGCGGTGATCGTCAACGTCGTGCTGTTCGTGCTGGTGGCGGTCGTGTGGCTCGCCCTCGTGCCGCCGGGCGCGTCCCGGCGCTAAGCCCTTCGCATCGGGCCCCCGCGCGTCCTGCGTCTCGTCCTCGCCTATGACGGCACAGCCTACGCCGGCTGGCAGGTGCAGCCCGATGCCGTCACGGTGCAGGGCGCGTTGCTCCGGGCCGCGCGGCCGCTGCTGGGAGCCGACGTCCGCCTCACCGGGGCGAGCCGAACGGACGCTGGCGTCCACGCGCTGCGCCAGGTCGCGGCCGTGCGCACGGACTGCCGCCTGCCCCCCGCCGCCGTGCGCGGCGCCCTGAACGCCGGCCTGCCGGCCGACATCCGGGTAGTGGAGGTCGCCGACGTCGATCGCAGCTTCGATGCCCGTCGGTCTGCCACCGGCAAGCGCTACGCCTATCTGATCGACAACGGACCCGTGCCCAATCCTTTGCTCCTGCGGTACGCGTGGCACGTGCCGGCGCCACTGGACGTAGCGACCATGCGGCGGGCGCTGGCGCCGCTGCGGGGCCGCCACGACTTCTCGGCCTTCTGCGCGGCGGCCGGCCGGGCCGCGACGCCGATCTGCGTGGTGCGGGCGCTGCACGTGGTCCGCCGCCGCCGACGGCTGGCGCTGCTCGTGTCGGCGGACCGGTTCATCCACCACATGGTGCGCATCATCGTGGGTAGCGCGGTGGCGGTGGGACGCGGCGGACGGCCTCCGGAATGGGTAGCCGAGGTGCTGGCCGGTCGGGACCGCCGGCGCGCCGGGCCCACGGCGCCGGCGCACGGGCTCACGCTGCTGCGGGTGGTTTATTGAGTTGGAGGGGGGCACGCGACGCGCCCCCTCCAAACCTCCCCCATTCACGCGGGGAGCGACAAGCGTTGCCGCGGTAGAGCCGTTTTTCAGACATCCTGTTACACTCCTCAGGCATGCGGACGTACCTCAGGGTCCGCGGGGACCGCGCCGAGGAGATCAGCGGCGAGGTCGTCCGGGAGCAGCCTCTGACCGTCTACGTCAACGGCCAGCGCTTTCTCACCCTGCTCTGCACACCCATCGATCTGGAGGCGCTCGTGCTGGGCTACCTCTGGATGGAGAAGGTGATCGACGGTCTGGCCGACGTCAGGCAGCTGGAGGTCTCCTCGGTCGACGGCCGCGCCGAGGTCACCCTGGCCGGCCCCGTGACGCTGCCGACCGAGCGGATCCTCACGTCCGGCTGTGGCGGCGGCATCACGTTCCGCATCGACCATCGCCTCTTCCCTCGTCTGACCTCGACGGTCCGGATCCGTCCGGGCGAGCTGGTGGCCCGCATGAAGGAGCTGTTCGCGGCCGCCGTCCACTACCGAGCCTCGCGCGGCATCCATGGCGCGGGACTGACGGACGGTGAGCAACTGCTGATCGTCGCCGAGGACGTCGGGCGTCACAACGCGGTAGACAAGATCAAGGGCGAGGCGCTGCTGCGCGGCATCCCGACAGACGATCGGATCCTCCTGTCCACCGGGCGGATCTCCTCGGAGATGCTGCTCAAGGCCGCGCGGATGGGCGTGCCGATCGTCGCCTCCCGCACCTCCCCGACCGAGATGGCCGTGGGCCTGGCCGAGCAGCTCGGGATCACCGTGTGCGGCTACGTGCGCCCAGATGGCCTCAATCTCTACTCGGGAGAGGGACTCTGGCTGGCCGAGACGGCCCCGGCGCGCCGTGACTGAGCCCGCCGAGGCTCACGGGGGCGAAGGACGCAAGCACTGGCGCAGGCACAAGCGCCAGGACACCGGAGTGGTCCTGTTCGAGCGCGCCCGGGAGAGTCTGGGCGACCTCAGTCAGTGCAAGCCCCTCCTGTTCGAGCTGACACGGCTCTACAACCCGGTGGTCAACGGGCCCCTCGTCGACCGGGCCACCTACGCCCGGATTCTCGAGTCCCTGGAGGCCGGTCGGGTCGAGGAGGCCAGGCGACTCCTGGATGAGCGGTTCGCCCTGTACGCACCGGGCGAGGGCGGCGAGGCCGACCCCGACCGCTACCGCGGTGGCGCCGGGCCGTTCCACGTTTGATGGCGAGCACAAACTGGCATGATGACGGACAGGCTGGGGCCGGCAGGCCGCTTGACAACGCGGTCTGACCAACCGTAGAGTGCCGCCAACCCAGTCCTTACGCCCCTTCCCACGAGGAGGGATCCAAGGATGCCCAACAGTCTCACGGACTGGCTCCAGAAGAGCCGTCTCACCGTTGTTTCGGTCGACGCCACCCGGGGCCGCCTGAGAGTGCGCGGAGAGGCCGACCTGTGCTCGGAGCTGTCCTGCGGGGAGGGCACGTTGGTGGTGGCCAACGAGGGCGAGGGAAACCTCGAAGCCCTGAATCCCGGGGACATCATCAAGGTCGAGCCAAAGAGCGGTGGCGCCCAGACGATCACCGTGTTGCGCCGAGCCTGGGAAGAGATCGCCAGCCCCGAGGTCTGAGGCTATCCGTGCTTTGCCGGGACCGTCCTTAGCACCGACCCGGTCTCGCACAAGGAGCGTCGCCATGAGCCTGTCACGACGGGACTTCCTCAAGTACGGCGCCGGCGTCGCCGGCACGACCCTCGCCACGCAGGAAATCGACCTTCGCCCCGTGGAGGCTGCCGCGAGCTCGCTCCGGATCAAAGAGGCCAAGGTCTATCCCGGAGTCTGCCCGTACTGCGCCGTGGGATGCGCGCAGCTCATCTACGTCAAGGACAACAAAATCATCGACATCGAGGGCGATCCCGACGCGCCGCATACCGAGGGCGCGCTCTGTCCCAAAGGGTCGTCCACGTTCCAGGTGTCGGTCAACTCGAGTCGCCTCACGAAGTGCCTGTATCGCGCGCCAGGGAGCGATCGGTGGGAGGAGAAGCCGCTGGACTGGATGATGGACCAGATTGCCCAGCGGATCAAAAAGACCCGCGACGAGACGTTCGTCCAACGGGCTCGGGTGGGTGGCCGCAACCTCACGGTCAACCGCTGCGAAGGGATCGCCTGGATGGGCTCGTCGGTGCTCGATAACGAAGAGAACTACCTGATCGCCAAGCTTGCGCGGGGGTTGGGCATCGTCAATCTGGAGAACTCGGCGCGCATCTGTCACTCGGCCACGGTCCCGGCCCTGGGAGCGACCTTCGGGCGGGGCGCCATGACGACGAACCTGATCGACGTGAAGAACGCCGACGTGATCATGCCCACGTCCAACTGGGCCGAGTGCCATCCCGTGTCCTACAAGTGGGTCATGGAGGCCAAGGCGCGGGGAGCCAAGGTCATTCACGTCGACCCCCGCTTCACCCGCACCTCGGCGACAGCCGACATCTGGGTGCCCATCCGCTCGGGCACCAATATCGTCTTCTTCGGCGGCCTCATTCGCTACGCCATCGAGACCAAGAAGTACTTCCACGACTACGTCGTTGCCTACACCAATGCCTCTCTGCTGCTGGATCCGAGCTTCAAGACGCCCGCCGACCTCGAAGGTCTCTTCAGCGGGCTCGAAAAGACGGGCAAGAGCGGCACGGATCCGCACAGCAGCTACCGCTACGACCGGAGCACCTGGCGCTTCCAGCTCGATGCCGACGGCTATCCAAAGAAAGATCCCACGCTACGCGATCCGAACTGCGTCTTCCAGCACCTGCGCAAGCACTACGACCGCTACACCCCGGAGATGGTCGAGCGGGTGTGCGGCATTTCCAAGGATCTGTTCCTGCAGGTCGCCGACACCTTCTGCTCGGCCTCGGGACCCGACAAGACGGGGACGATCTCCTACGCGCTCCAGCTCAACCAGTCCACCAACGGTGTCCAGCAGATTCGCTCGCTCTGCATGCTCCAGATGGTTCTCGGCAACATCGGACGTCCGGGGGGTGGGGTCGTCGCCCTTCGTGGCCACTCGAACGTGCAGGGAGCCACGGACATGGCGACCCTGTATCACATCCTGCCCGGTTACCTGGCCCCGCCGCTGCAGGCGATCCACCCGACGCTGACCGACTACCTGGAGCGGGAGACGCCGAAGGGCGGGTACTGGGTCAACAAGCCCAAGTTCTTCATCAGCCTGCTGAAGGCCTGGTGGGGCGACGCGGCCACGAAGGACAACGACTTCGCCTACGAGTACCTGCCGAAGCGGGAGAAGGCCGACGCCTACTCCCACCAGCATTTCCTGGTCGGCATGCTGAACAAGCAGGTCAAGGGCTTCATCGTCATGGGCCAGAACCCCGGGGTGGACAGCCCGAACGCGAAGATGGCCCGGACGGCACTCCGCAATCTCGAGTGGATGGCGGTGGTCGACCTGTTCGAGACGGAGACCGCGACGGTGTGGAAAGAGCCCGGGCTCGATCCCAAGACCGTGCAGACCGAGGTGTTCTTCATCCCCGGAGCGCCTGCCGCCGAGAAGGACGGCTCCCTGACGAACACGATGCGGCTGCTGCAGTGGCACCTGAGGGCGGTGGAGCCGCCGGGCGAGGCGCGTTCGGATGCGGCCTTCATCGTGGAACTGGGGGACCGGGTAAAGGCGCTCTACAAGGGCTCCACGGCCGCCAAGGACCGGCCGGTCCTCGACCTGGTCTGGGACTACGAGGTTCAGGGGGCTAAGAAAGAGCCCAACATGGAGCATGTCCTCAAGGAGGTCAACGGCTACGCCACCGCCGACATCACCGAGGCCGACGGCAAGCCGCTGTACAAGAAGGGTCAACCGGTCAAGACCTTCGCCCACCTGCGCGACGACGGCTCGACCGCGTGCGGCAACTGGATCTGCACCGGGGTCTACCCCGAGGAGGGCAAGAACCTGGCGCTGCGCCGCGAGAAGCCCAAGGAAGGCGACTACCTCGCCCACGAGTGGGGCTTCGTATGGCCGGCCAACCGCCGCATCCTCTACAACCGCGCGTCGGCCGACCCTCGCGGCCGGCCCTGGAGCGAGAAGAAGAAGCTCATCTGGTGGGACGCCAAGCAGAAGAAGTGGGTCGGCCTGGACGTGCCCGACTTCAGCCCGGTCATGGCCCCGAACGCGCCGCGGGCCAAGGAGGGGCCGCTCAAGGGCATCAGCGGGACCGACGCCTTCATCATGACCGGCCACGGTCTGGGACAGTTCTTCGCGGCCCTCAACGACGGCCCCTTCCCCGAACACTACGAACCGTTCGAGTCGCCGACGAAGAATCTATTATCCAAGGTGCAGAACAACCCCGTGGCCAAGTACTGGGACATCGGCGATCTCAACAAGCTGGGCACGCCCGACAAGTATCCCTACATCCTCACCACCTACCGGCTGACCGAGCACCATGCCGCCGGCATGTCGCGACACGTCCCATGGCTCAGCGAGCTCTTCTTCGGGCACTTCGCTGAGGTCAATCCCGAGATGGCCAAGGAGCTGGGGATCCAGAACGGCGACATGATCACGGTGGAGAGCCCTCGGGCGACGATTCACACACGCGCGCTCGTCACCGAACGCATCAAGCCGTTCGTCATCGATGGCAAGAAGGTCTACCAGGTGGGTATCCCGTGGCACTGGGGGTACCAGGGGGTCATGAAATCCGCCCGCGGGGACATCACCAACGACCTGGTGGCGAGCCTGGGCGACCCGACCACCTACATACAGGAATCCAAGGCGCTGCTCTGCAACGTCCGAAAGGGGGTGGCATAGCCATGGCTCGCACGCTGGCGATGTTCACGGATATCTCGCTGTGCATCGGCTGCCGCGCCTGTCAGGTCGCCTGCAAGCAATGGAACCAGCTGGCGCCCGAGGAGCCGGAGTGGACGGGGACCTATCAGAACCACCACGACTTCACGGACAAGAGCTACCGCCTGGTGCGCTTTTTCGAGCAGCCGGACGGCAAGGGCAGCCTGACCTGGCACCTGATGTCCGACGTTTGCAAGCACTGCGCTCAGGCCGGCTGCCTGGAGGCCTGTCCCACCGGCGCCATCTACCGGACCGAATACGGGACGGTCAACATCAACCAGGACATCTGCAACGGCTGCCGGTACTGCGTGTCGGCCTGCCCCTTCGGGGTCGTCGCCTTCAACGAGGAGACCGGCACGGCCAACAAGTGCACATTCTGCAACGACCGCATCCACAACGGCCTCGGCCCTGCCTGCGCGAAGGCCTGCCCGACGGCCTCGATCAAGTTCGGCTATCGTGACGAGTTGGCCACCACGGCCCGCAAGCGGGTCGAGGAGCTGCGCAAGATGGGATTCAACGAGGCCCAGCTCTACGGTGAGGACCAGAGCGGCGCCCTGGGCGGGCTCAACGCCTTCTTCCTGCTGCTGGGCAAGCCTTCCATCTACGGCCTGCCCGAGAACCCGAAGCTGCCCCAGCGCAACGTCGTCGTCGACTCGTTGCTCGCGATCGGCTCGGCCGTCCTGATCGGGCTGGGGGCCGTCATGACCTTCCGCAATCGCGGCGGGACAGGAGGAGCCTGATGGAACCTGGACTGCTGAAGAGTGCGGACTGGCCGCTGGTGATTGATCTCTACTTCTTCCTCGGCGGCATCGCCGGGGGGGCCTTCGTCCTCGCCACTGTCGCGGCTTTCGTGGATGAGCGGCGCTTCCGCGATCTCATGCGCGTGGGCTACTACGTCGCCTTCCTCGCCGCCCTCCCCGCGCCGATCCTCCTGATCGTCGACCTCGGGCTGCCCAGCCGCTTCCTGCACATGCTCGTGGTGAGCAAGCCAAACACGGACATCGGCATGAACGCCATCACCGTGGGGCCGCTTCACCTCAAGCTCCTGTCGCCCATGAGCGTGGGCGCCTGGGGCCTACTGATCTTCGGAATCTGCGCGTTCCTGGCCGCCCTGATGGTGTACTTGGAGGACCGGGGCAAGCGGCGGTTCGGTATCTCTCGGGCGATCGTGGGCATCGTCGGGAGCATTTTCGGCTTCTTTCTCGCCGCGTACCCCGGGGTCCTGCTGGGGGCCACGGCCCGGCCGCTGTTCATCAGCTCCCACTGGCTCGGCGCGCTGTTCCTGGCCGTGGGCGCCGCCACCGGGGCCGCCGCCATCGCGCTGCTTATGAGCATTCTCGGCAGGCAGAACCGCGAGGCCCTGGCCCGTCTCATGAACTTCACGGCGTTCGCGCTCGTCGTCGAGGCGGCCCTGCTCGTTCTGTTCGCTATTAGCGTGTGGATGAGCGGGTCGGCCGGCATCAGGGCGGCGCTCGGTCAGCTCCTGGCCGGTACCGACAGCGTGCTGTTCTGGCTCGCCGTCGTCATCGGCCTCGTGATCCCCCTGGGCATGGTGTTGGGCGGGGTGCTCCGGAATGCCAACCCCGGCTTGGCCGCCCTCATCTCGATCCTCGTCCTCGTCGGCGGGTTCGGCGTCAAGTACGTGCTCATCGCGGCGGGGCAGCGAGTCCTCTCGTAGTCTCGGTGCCGTCGGCGTCCACGGCGAGGGGCCCTCGTTCTCGGGGCCCCTGCTATCAGGTCTGGCCGGGATGAGCTACACCCAGCTCATCCGGGAGTGGGAGGAGCTCCTCGCTCGGCGTCCCAGCTTTCATGGCGCGCTCCAGGGCTATGGCGAGATCCTGGCCGCCTGGAGCCGGTGGCCGGCCAGCGGGGTACTGAGGCTTGGGTGGAGCGTCGCCGAGTGCCAGGACCGTTGGGCCCGGGGCGTGCCTCTGCTGGTGGAGACGAGCCCGGCCCTGGACGCCGAAGCGCTCGAGCCGCTGCTGGCTCCCGGCCTCGATCTCCTGGCGATGGTCGGCGTGGATGAGGCTGCGCTACAAGCCTTCGCGCAGGCGTGGGACCGCGGTGAGGTGACGCCGGCGTCGTTGTTGCCGGGTAGGGGCATAACCGGTGCCGCCCTGGTGGCCGAGGCGTGGGCATTTCTGGGGTATAGCGGGCTGAGGCCTGTGCTCGAGCACTACTTCGCCGATTGTCGACCGCACCTTGCCGAGAGGATGTGGCAGCGCGGGGTGTGCCCGTTCTGCGGGAGCGCCCCCGGGTTCACGGACATTCTCGAAAACGGTGGCCGCCACCTCCTGTGCCACTTTTGCGGAGGGGGTTGGACCTTTCCCCGCCTCCGCTGCCCGTCGTGCGACACGGTCGACAGCAAACAATTCGTGAAGTTCCAGGGCGAGGACAAGGAGGAAGGCTACCTCATCAGCGCCTGCCGCGCCTGCCAGGTCTACCTCAAGGAGCTCGATCGGCGGGTCCGGTGGAATGCCGGCTCGGCGCTCGTCGAGGACTGGGGCTCGCCCCACCTCGACGTGTTCGCGCATCGCTCGGGGTATCGGCGTGAGGTGCCCACGCTCATCGAGCTGGAGCAGGTCGCGCGCTCGGGTTCCTGACCCGCGCCCGGCCACCGCCGCCGAAATATCCGCATCGGAATTGTGGTAAACTCCAGCAACCTGGAGCCTGTCATGTCGGGTCTTCTGAGCCTCGCGGTCATTGCGTATGTCTGCGCGACGGGACTCGCCCTTGCCTACCTGATCCAGCGTGAGGAGCTCATCTACCGGATCGGCGCCGTCGTCACGCTGGGCGGCTGGGTCCTGCACGGGCTGGCCCTGGCCAGCGTGGGGCTGCAGACGGGGCGGCCCCCGGTCGGCACCATCGCCGATGCCATCTCGGTTGCCGCCTGGGTGGCCGTGGGGCTCATGATGTGGGTCGAGCGGACGTACGGCCTCAGGGTGCTGAGCGCCTTCGTCTTGCCCGTGGTGCTGATGCTGAGCCTGTCGTCGGTGACGCGCGCGCTGGGTCTCGGGCCGATCGACCGGGCCCTGTCGAGCGCCTGGCTCACCGTCCACATCGCGCTCGCTCTCGTGGGCATCGCCGCCTTCGTCCTCAACTTCGCCGGCGCCATCATGTATCTGCTCCAGGAGCGCCAGCTCAAAGGCAAGCGACCGGGCGCCGTCTACTACCGCCTGCCCTCGCTCGCCACGCTGGATCGTCTGTCCTACCGGACCCTCGCCTACGGCTTCCCCTTTCTCACCATCGCCATCATCCTGGGCAGCTTGTCGGCGAGCGCGGCCTGGGGCAGTTTCTTCGCCTTCGACCCACTGGCGATGCTGTCGTTCGTGGCATGGGCCATCTACGCGGCGACGCTGGCGGGCAGGACCGCCGCCGGCTGGCACGGCCGCCGCGCCGCCTACTTCTCGGTCATCGGCTTCGCCGCGCTCGTGCTGACGCTGGGGGCGGGCCTCTTCCTGCCCGGCCGGCACGGCTCCTGACATGCGAGGCCGAGGGGCGGACGGGCAGGAAGGCGCATGACACTGTTCGCCTGCGGGCTCAACCATCGGACGGCGCCGGTCGAGGTGCGTGAGCAGCTCGCCGTCGAGGACGACAAGCTCCGGGAGCTCCTGCACGACATCCAGGCCACGGGCGCCGTCGCCGAGATGGTGATCCTGTCGACGTGCAATCGCGTGGAAGTCTACGGGGTGGCCGACGTTCCCGGCGAGGGACGCTCGGCCGCGTTCGGACACCTGTGCCGCCACCGCGGCGTGGCCCTGGCCGGGCTCGAGCCGTATGTCTACACGCACCTCGAACGGGACGCCATCCGGCACGTCTTCCGGGTGGCGGCCAGCCTGGATTCCATGATGGTGGGCGAGACCCAGATCCTGGGACAGGTGAAGGACGCCTTCGCGCTCGCCCAGACGTGCGAGACCGTCGGCCCCACGCTGCACTCGCTGTTCACGCAGGCGTTCGCCGTGGCCAAGCGGGTGCGGACCGAGACGGACATCGGCCGGCACGCGGTGTCGATCTCGTTCGCCGCCGTGGAGCTGGCCAAGAAGATCTTCGACGGCCTGCGCGGGCGGGCGGTGCTTCTCCTGGGCGCCGGCAAGATGGGCGAGCTGGCGGCCCGGCAGCTCGTGGAGCACGGCGCCTTTCCCATCTACGTGGTGAACCGGACGTGGGCGCGGGCCCAGGAGCTGGCCCGCTCGCTGGCCGGCAACGCCGTGCCGTTCGCCGAGCTGGCCACCGCCCTGGGCGCCGTCGACATCGTCATCACCTCCACGGGCGCGGCGATGCCCCTGGTGAGTCGTTCCATGGTCGCTCAGGTGATGCAGGCGCGCGGTCCCCGTCCGCTGTTCTTCATCGACATCGCGGTCCCCCGCGACGTGGAGCCGTCGGTGGGCGAGCTGGCGGGCGTGTACTGCTACGACATCGACGATCTCCGTCAGGTGATCGAGGCCAACTTGCGCGAGCGCGCCCGCGAGGCCGAGCGCGCCGAGGCGCTCATCGAACGCGAGGTCGCCAAGTTCCTGCTCCGGCTGGGCGACGCCGAAATCATTCCCACCATCGTCTCGCTGCGGGAGCGCCTGGAGGCCATCCGCGCAGGGGAAGTGCGCAAGGCGCTGGCCCGCCTCCCCGATGCGCCGCCCGACACCCGAGAGGCGATGGAAGCCCTGTCCCAGGCCATCGTCAACAAGATCCTGCACGCCCCGATCACCAAGCTCCGCGAGTCGTCGCGCGCCGGTGCCGGCCGCTCCTGGATGCAGCTCGTGCACGAGCTCTTCGGCCTGGGGGGCCGCGGCGACAAGGCGGAGGGAGGATGGCGGCCGCGCGCCTGAAGCGAGCCCGGCTGGGAACGCGGGGCAGCGCGTTGGCGCTGGCCCAGGCCGACAGCGTGGCCACGGCGCTGCGCCGCCTGGGCCAGGACGTCGAGATCGTCCCCATCAAGACCGAAGGCGACCGGCTGTTCGGCGCGCGGCTGGCCGACGTGGGCGGCAAGGGGCTGTTCGTCCGCGAGATCGAACAGGCGCTGGCGGACGGGGCGATCGACCTCGCCGTGCACAGCCTCAAGGATCTCCCCGCCGAGCAGCCGGCCGGGCTGGAGCTCGCCGCGTTTCCGCCGCGCGAGGACCCCAGGGACGTCCTGCTCACACGGGCCGGGGGCGGGTTCGAGACCTTGCCGAACGGCGCGCGCCTGGGCACGTCGAGCCTCCGCCGGCGCGCACTGGCCCTGGCCCTGCGCCCGGACCTCGCGGTGACCGCCATCCGGGGTAACGTGGACACCCGCTTGCGGAAGCTCGCCGAGGACGCGTGCGATGCGCTCGTCGTCGCCGCGGCCGGGCTGGCCCGACTCGGCGCCCGTCCGCCGCATGCCTGTCCGCTGGCGCCGGAGGTCTTCGTGCCCGCCGTCGGGCAGGGGATCCTGGGCGTCCAGGTTCGTCGTGACGACTCCGAGACAGGGCGTCTGGTCCGGACGCTGGACGACGCCGCCACCCGGGCGTGCGGCCTCGCCGAGCGCGCGTACCTGCGCCGGCTGGGAGCCTCCTGCACGACGCCGATCGCCGGCTACGCGGTCCTCGAGCCGGATCGGGCAGGCGCCCGTCTGCACATGAGGGCGCTGGTCGCCAGCGAGGACGGCCGGCGCGTCCTGCGCGCGGAAGCGGCGGGCGTGCCCGACGACGCCGAAGGCCTGGGCCGCGGCCTCGCCGAGGCGCTCCTCGATCAAGGGGCGGCGGCGGTGGCGTTGCTCGACCCCGGACGGAGGGTGTCGTGACCCCCCGGGCTCTCGCCGGGCGAACCGTCGTGGTGACGCGGGCCGCCGACCAGGCGTCCGGGTTCGTGGAGCTCCTCGAGGGGGCCGGGGCCCGGGTGCTCGAGGCGCCGACCATCGCCATCGAGCCTCCGGTGTCCTGGGGGCCGCTCGATCGGGCTCTGGATGAGCTGGCGACGTTCACGTGGGCGGTGTTTACGAGCGTGAACGGCGTCGCCATGGTGGGCCGCCGCCTGGAGGAGCGCGGCCTGGACTGGAGCGGTTTCGCCCGACTGCGGGTGGCCGCGATCGGCCCCGCCACGGCCGAAGCCCTGATCGAGCGCGGTCTGCGACCCGCGGCCGTACCCGAGGAGTATCGCGCCGAGGCGCTGGCGCAACGGTTGCGGTCCCACATCGGCGCCGAAGACCGCGTCTTGCTGGCGCGGGCGGCGCAGGCGCGCGAGGTGCTGGCGCGGGAGCTGGCGGCACTGGGGGCGGCAGTGGTCGAGGTGCCTGCGTATACTACGCGACGGGTGGAGGTCGGCACCGGACCCTTGCGCGAGGCGCTGGCGGCCAGGACGGTGGACGTGGTCACGTTCACGAGCTCGTCGACGGCGCGCAACTTCGCCGAGCTGTTCACCGTGGAGGAACGGCAGGCCTGGCTCGACGGTGTCACCATCGCCTGCATCGGTCCTATCACGGCGGCCACCGCGGCCGAGTACGGCCTGCCCACCCACGTGATGCCGCGGCAGTACACGATCGCCGCACTGGCCGGCGCGATCGACGAGCATTTCGCCCGCGCGCGGCGGCCCTCGGGGTCGGAGCCACGCGCGGACAGGAGGAGTCAGTGATGGGACAGGGGATGTTTCGCCCGCGCCGCCTGAGAGAGAAACCGCTGCTGCGCACGCTGGTGCGCGAGACGCGGCTGGCGGTGGACGACCTGGTCTACCCGGCCTTCGTCATCCACGGTCGCGGGGTGCGCGAGCCGATCGCCTCGATGCCGGGACAGAGCCGGCTGTCCATCGACGAGCTGTTGAAGGAGGCCAAGGACGTGGCGGCCATGGGGATCCCGGCCCTGCTCCTGTTCGGCCTGCCCGCCCACAAGGACCCGCGCGGCTCGGAAGCCTACGCCGACGACGGCATCGTGCAGCAGGCGATCCGGGCGGTGAAGGACACCGTGCCCGACCTGCTGGTCGTCACCGACGTCTGTCTCTGTCAGTACACGAGCCACGGCCATTGCGGGATCGTCGAGAACGGGACGGTGCGCAACGATCCCTCCCTGGAGCTGCTGGCGCGTGTGGCCGTCTCTCATGCCGACGCGGGCGCGGACGTGGTGGCGCCTTCGGACATGATGGACGGACGGGTCGGGGCCATCCGCGAGGCCCTGGACGAGGCCGACTACGCGGAGACGCCGATCATGGCCTACTCGGCCAAGTACGCCTCGGCGTTCTACGGCCCCTTCCGGGAGGCGGCCGAGTCCGCGCCGCAATTCGGCGACCGTCGCGCGTACCAGATGGACCCGGCCAACGCCGCCGAGGCCATGCGGGAGATCGCCCTGGACCTGGACGAGGGGGCCGACATCATCATGGTGAAGCCGGCGCTCCCCTACCTCGACGTGATCTCGCGGGCGCGGTCGGAGTTCGGGGTGCCGCTGGCCGCCTACTCGGTGTCGGGGGAGTACGCCATGATCAAGGCGGCCGGACAGCTCGGGTGGCTGGACGAGGAGCTCGC
Organism: Candidatus Methylomirabilota bacterium; assembly: GCA_035709005.1. NCBI lineage: Bacteria > Methylomirabilota (SeqCode) > Candidatus Methylomirabilota bacterium. Next base: position 38,822 of record DASTFB010000053.1, read on the forward strand.
CATGATGGAGGCGGTCACGGCGATCCGGCGCGCCGGGGCCGACATCGTCATCACCTACTTCGCCAAGGAGGTCGCCCGCCGGCTGGAGCGGGCGCGCTGAGGGAGGCCCCGGCCATCACCACCCGCCTGCGCATCTCGGCGAAGGGCGAGTACGCCATCAAGGCGGTGCTCGACCTGGCCGTGCATCATGGCCGAGGGTTGATTCCGATCCAGGAGATCGCCGCGCGGCAGCGCATCCCTCAGCGCTATCTGGAGCAGGTGCTCCTGGCCCTCAAGCGCGCGGGGCTGCTCACCTCCCGGCGGGGCGCCGCCGGCGGCTATCTGCTCACCCGGCTGCCCGAGGACATCACCGTGGGCGCCGTCTTGCGGGCGGTCGAGGGGGAGCGCGCCCCCTTCGACACGACGGGGCCGGGCCGCGCCGGACGCGACGGCCATGGCCTGGCCGAGCTCTGGGAAGAGATCGCGGACGCGGTCTGCCACGTGGTGGATCGGCTCAATTTCGGCGACCTGGCGTCGCGCGCCCGCGCGCAGGCGGCGGCGGCGCGGCCCATGTACCACATCTGACGGGCCGCGC
>DASTFB010000054.1 GCA_035709005.1 Candidatus Methylomirabilota bacterium
TCCATGAGCGCGCCCGAGTTCACGTGCGTCTGCCCGAGGACCGGCCAGCCGGACTTCGCCACGATCCGGATCCGCTACGTGCCCGACCAGCACCTGGTGGAGCTCAAGTCGCTGAAGCTCTACCTGTGGTCGTATCGAGACGAGGGCGCCTTCCACGAGGACGTGACCAACCGCATCCTCAACGACTTCGTGGCGGCGGCCCGGCCTCGCTGGGCCGAAGTGGTGGGCGACTTCAACGTGCGGGGCGGCATCAAGACCGAAGTCCGGGCGACTCACGGCAAGCGCCCGGAGATGTAGCGGGCTGTTCGAGCGCCGGCTTTGCCGGCGCAATCTTTCCTGGGGGAGGCCTCGGAGGGGGCCGCCGAGGCCCCCTCCGATTAAAGCAGCGCGCGCAGCAACACGCCGACCAGACCCGTGCGCGAGGCCAGCGTGACGATGACCTCGGCGTGCCAGTTGAACCGAGCGGTACCCCGGATGATGGCTTGCACGTCGTCCTGGGCCAGCGCGTCGAGCAGGAGGTCGATCCCCTCGTCATCCAGCCGGCTGACGATGTCCCTGACCCAGCCGGACACCCGCAGCTCCTGGCCGAGCCGCTCCTGCCACCGCCGCTCGTAGCGGCGCAGGCCGCCGGCATCGAGCCGCCCCTCCTGGAGCGCCTCCACGAGGGTCTCGGCCGCCAGCGAGGCGCTGAGCAGGCTGTAGAAGATGCCTCCCCCCGTGGTGGGTTTGGTGAAGCCGGCCGCGTCCCCGACGACCAGGACGCGGTCGCCATACGTCCGCTCGATGCGCGTGAGCGGCAGCAGGCGGCGCAGCATGCCCGCCGGCTCGTCCCGCAGGCGGCGGCCGACTTCAGGTCGGGCGAGCAGGCGCTCGAGCGCCGTGCCGGCGTCGGCGTTGGCCATGACACCGACCTTGACCCGCTCGCGGCCCCCTCGCCTGACCGGCACCACCCAGCCGAAGCCGTCAGGCGCGACAGCCCGGCCGAAGAAGATATCGACGTGATCCTCGCCGCCGGCCTCGACCTCGAGCTGCGCTGTCTGCACGAGCTGTGCGGGCACACCGAGCCCCAGGTCGCGCTGCAAACGGTACGACACCCCGCAGGCCAGCACGCAGGCTCGAGCCCTCACCCGGGCCGGGCCCGCCGTCAGCTGCACGCCGGCGCTGTCCACCAGCACCTCGGTGACCCGGGTGGCGGAGCGGATGACCGCGCCGGCGTCGGTCGCCCGCTGAGCGAGCATGGCGTCGAAGACGCCTCGATCGATGGCCAGGATCTGATCGCGCGGGCCGCCGTCCCAGGAGAGCTCGTGGGCGACGCCGCCGGGCCCGTGCAGGCGCGCACGGCTCAGGCGGTTGAGGATCGCCTCGTCGGGAATCTTGGCGAAGTCGGCCGTCTCGAGCGAGACGATGCCCGTGCAGTGGGTGGGCTCGCCGACGGCAGGGTGCTCCTCGAAGAGGATGACATCGAGGCCGGCTTCAGCGCAGCGCTCGGCGACGAGCAGCCCGGCAGGGCCGCCGCCCACGATGGCGACGTCCATCGCCCGGCATTATAGGAAACGTCCCCGCTCCGGCGAAGCTTTTGCGGTGGCCGGATCAGAGCTTGGGGCCGCGATGCTCCCACTTGCCCCGCGCCGTGATCCAGAAGGACAGCGCGAGGAGCTTGAGATCGAGGGCCAGGCTCCGGCGGCGGATGTAGAGGAGGTCGTACTTGAACTTGTAGCGGCGCGGAATGTCCCGGTCGGCGTAGATCTGGGCCAGGCCGGTCAGCCCCGGCGCCACGGCGTGACGCTCACGATACCCCGCCACCGCCTCGATCGGCACCGTGCCGCCGTGGCCGTTCACCTCGATCTCGGCCGGCATGAGCGCGCGCGGCCCGACGAAGCTCATGTCGCCGCGCGCGATGTTCCAGAGCTGCGGCAGCTCGTCCATCGCGGTGGCGCGCAGCCATCGTCCCACCCGCGTCACCCGCGCATCGACGGCCGCGGCCTGGCGGGGGCCGAAGCGCTCGGCGTCGACGACCATCGAGCGGAACTTGAGGCTGCGGAACCGGTGCCCGCCCCGGCCCACGCGCTCCTGCGCGTAGAAGACGGGCCCGCCGTCGTCGAGCTTGATGAGCAGCGGGATCAGGACCCAGAGCGGAGACGAGAGCACGAGCCCGAGGCTGGCCAGCGCCAGGTCGAGCCCGCGCTTGAGCATCTCAGGCGCTGACGCTCTCGCCGTCGCAGCGCGCGAGCAGGGCGCGGACCTTGGGCTCGAGGACCTGGCGCAGCTCGCGCTCGCTGGCGACGACGCGGTCTTCCACCTGCAGGACGACGACCTTGTCGGCGTGATGTGGCCAGTGCGTGGCGATGACGCCCAGGTGCCGGGGCTCCATGACGGCCACCAGGTGGGCCCAGGCGAGCTCCCGTGTCGTCAGCCGTCGCGGCGCGTGCGGGGCGGTGCCGACGGCGCGCGCCTCGTGACGCCCGGCCTTGCCCTGCAGCTCCCGAAAGAGCATCGCCGCCGTCGGGCTGCGCGCCAGGTTCTCGGTACAGACGAAGAGCACGTTCATTTCGCCCAACTTACCAAACTTTGGGTGGTCCGCGCCGCCGCCCTGTTAGGCTGCCGGAAAGGGAGGTCGTATGTTGCGGACAATCCTGCTCGTTAGCGCGTTCGTCCTACTCGCTCCCGGCCTGGCCCTGGCCCAGCTGGTCGAGCTGGAGGGCCGTTACTGGTTCACGAGCCTCGACGCCCGGGTCCGGGTCGACAGCGACTCGCTGTCGGGGACGAACGTCGACTTCAAGGACGATCTGGGAATCGACGACGATGATGCGCCGGGGGTTCGCCTGACCTTCGGCCTGCCCCTCAACAACAAGATCCGCCTCGCCTACACCTTCCTGAAGTTCGACAGCAACACCACGCTGGACCAGACGATCAACTTCAACGGCTCGACGTTCGGCGCGGGCACCCAGGTCGGGAGCGACCTCGAGATCCACTACGGCCGGCTGGGCTGGATCTGGCAGCCGATCGCCATCCCCGGAATCTTGAAGCTCGGTCCGATGGTCGACCTCAAGGGCGTGGTGATCGACGCCAACATCGAGACCCGCAACGTCACCCCCTCGACCGAGGAAGGCAAGGAGCTCGGCCTCATCCTGCCCACCATCGGCGCGGCCCTGGACTTCACCGCGATTCCGAAGGTGGATCTCTTCGCGGAGATCTCCGGCCTGCCGGCCGGTAGCCTCGGTCACGTGCTGGACGCCGAAGCCGGCATCCGCATCAACCCGCTGCCCTTCTTCACGATCTCGGCCGGCTACCGGATCTTCGACGTGAAGATCGAGCACAGCGACGACTCGGCGAAGGCCCGGCTCCACGGCCCGTTCGTGGGAGCCTCCGTCCGCTTCTAGCCCCTCGCGCTAGGGGCGGAGCCGATCTTCTAGCTCTTCGAGCCGTGCCTGGAGCGCGATGACCTGCCGCTTCAGCTCGTCGACGCTCCGCTCCAGGATCTCTCGTCGCTCCTGCTCGGTGCCGAGCCGGGCTTCGATCCGCCGCAACCCCTGCAGGATCGCCTGGTACTCCTGCTCCAGGCGATCGAGGCGGAGGTAGAGCTGGTCGAAGTGCCCGAGGATGTCGCGCAACTGAGCCTCGATCGCGTCGAACCGGGCAGCGACGCCGCGCTCCAGGGTGTCGAAGCGGCGATCGAACCCGACGAAGCGCTGGTCGATCCCGACGAAGTGCTGGTCGATCCCGGCGAAGCGCGCGTCGATCGCGTCGAAGCGCGCGTCGATCCCGGCGAACTGCCGGCCGAGAAACTCCACCAACTGCTGATACTCGCTATTCGTCATCGCCACGCCCCGCCGCAGCGGGGTGACCCACTCGTAGCTCATCCGAACGCGGGATTCAAGTGCCTCGAAAAGGATCCGCGTCACTTGACGACGAGGACGCCACGCTGGCCGTGACCCGGACTCCAAGCCTGAGCACTCTCCTGCGTGCTATCGTACGCGCCATGGACTATCGCCCGCTCGGCAAGACCGGTCTGCAAGTCTCGGCGCTGGGCTTCGGCTGCGGCAACGTCGGCGGCCTCATGGTGCGCGGCACGCCCCCCGAGCGCGAGAGCGCCGTGGCCCGCGCGCTCGAGCTCGGCATCAATTACTTCGACACCGCGCCCGCCTACGGCGACGGCCAGTCGGAGCGCCATCTCGGCCAGGTCCTGCGCGCTCTCAAGCCCGACGTCTACGTCGGCACCAAGTTCCGCCTCCAGGCTGCCGATCTCTCGGACATCCGCGGAGCCGTCGCCCGCTCGCTGGAAGCCAGTCTGGGCCGCCTGGGGCTGGAGCGTGTGGACCTGCTCCAGCTCCACAATCCGGTCGGCAGCGGGGGGCGGCCCGGCGGCCTCGAGACGCAGCGGGTGATCGGCGAGGTCTTGCCCGCCGTGGACGCGCTCCGACGCCAGGGCAAGGTGCGCTTCGTCGGCATGACGGCGCTCGGGGACACGCCGGCGCTCCACCAGGTCTTCGACTCAGGGGGCGTCGACACCGCGCAGGTCTGCTACAACTTGTTGAATCCCAGCGCCGGGATGGAGCTGCCGCCAGGCTTTCCCGCCCAGGATTTCGGCCGATTGCTCTC